>JAGRBY010000004.1 GCA_020433835.1 Anaerolineae bacterium
AGTCCGATGACTGCGCACCAACTCCTCATAATCTTTCCCGGCCACGCCCACAAAGATGCCGGTTTGGGTGCCGGCTAAGGAGCCGGGCCGGTAGCCGGCATCTTCAATACAGTGCCAGACCGTTTGTAGCCAGAGGCGCTGTTGAGGATCCATTAATTTCGCTTCATGCGGAGAAATCTTAAAGAAGGCCGCATCAAATTTGTCCACATCCTTGATAAAGCCCCCCCACTTGACCCGAGTCTTGTTGCTGTTACTATGGGGATCGCCGTCATAGCTACGCCAATCCCATCGATCCGGCGGAATCTCGGTGATCAGGTCTTGACCGGCCACCAGATGCTGCCAGAAGGTGGGTAAGTCCGGCGAGCCGGGCAATTGGCCGCTCATCCCGATGATGGCCACGGCCTCTAGTTGAGTTGGCCGGCGGTGCGTTTCCTTATGCTTGGCAGCGGAGCGGAATCGCGTCTTGGTTAAGGGGGCCGGTGGGGGCGATGGTGTTATTGTTGTTAACGGCGACGACATCGGGCTAGGATTTGATTTGTTCGGGTAATATCGCATGAAGTGGTCGGTATGATGCTCAGCCAGATAGCGACTCAAGGAAATCAGGGTGTTGTGTTCAAAGAACACGGTCGGCAGCAACGCTAACGCATAGGTTTCATTCAGTTTATTGGCTAACTCGGTCAGGGTGATCGAGTCAAAGCCATACTCGCTCAGATTTTCATCGCCGGAAATGTCCTCGGCGTTTATCTTCAATATCCGAGATACCGACTTGATCAAATCGGTCTGGATTTTTTCGGCCAGCCAGGCGGTATCGTGGGTGGTTGGCTTCCCAGTTGGGGTGGGGGCCGCTGCGGCGACCTCGGCAGACAGCAAGGTGCGTCTGAGTTTATTGACGGCGCCGGCAGCAACTATGACTTGCCGTTCGGATAAAGCCATCACCGTCTCAAACGCCCGCAGACCGATCCCCGTTGACATGGGGAGCAGACCTGTTTGATGCGCTATCATCGTCTGGTTCGACTCTTCAGTCGCCATGCCGCCCTCGGCCCAAAACGGCCAGTTGATCGACACTGTCCGGCCCGAGCGTTCCCCGGCCTCGACCAGAGCCTGGCGATAGTCGGCAAAGCTATCTAAAAAGGCATTGGCCGCGGCATAATCGGCCTGGCCGATGTTGCCCATAACGCCGGCCATCGAAGAGAACAGCACTACAAAATCAAGTAACTTGGTCTGGGTGGCGGCATCGATGTTGAGGGCGCCGTCAACTTTCGGGGCCAGCACAGTTGCGATTTCCGCTTCGGTTTTGTTGATAATCAAGCTATCTTCAATGATCCCGGCACTGTGAATGATGCCATTGAGTACGCCGTACCGGGCATTGATGGTTTGCACTGCCCGCTCAACATCGGCCCTGACACTGATATCGACCGGCAGGTAAACCGCTGTGCCATTGGCCTGGTTTAACTCCGCCAGATACTGCTGCCCGGCGGCATCCAAAGCCGAGCGGCCGCTCAGAATAACGGTGATCGGTTGGCCCTGGTCAAGCAGATGGCGAGCGAAGATGCGCCCCAATCCGCCCAGTCCGCCGGTGATCCAATACACGCCACCCGGTCTAAGATAGACGCGCTTTTCTTGAGTGGTGATTTCTATTTCGTGCAGGGTTTTGATAGTCCGGCTTCCGGCCGCATCGTACCGTATTTCCATTTCGAAAAAGCTGTTCGAACGCATCTCCCGGTCAAGCAACGGTATCAGACGGTCGGCCTGGAGGCTGGCGACGGTGATGATTTTGCCCCGAATGTTCGACTGTTCCAGCCAGGCCGTTTTCAACAATCCGACCAGCGGCGCGTACCGATGGTACTCAATCGTGTCCGCGGCCACCACCACAATGGTGTGTGGACGGCCGGGCTTATCTGCGACAATGGCTTTTATATGTCGCCAACTTTGCCGGATCAGAGTTGGAATATCGGCTGGGTCTAGCATCGTCACCGCGGTCGGGTTGAGGGTCGCGCTGACAGCCTCAACTACCTCCGGCTCTAACCCGACCACCAACAGGCTCTTTTCCCCCACCTCGGCATTCCCGGCCTCATCACGAGCAACCAGAGTCTTGGCCTGCCAGCCTGGCCTACTATAAAGAAGGTCGATCTCAACCGGTTCGACGAAAGCCCGTACCGTAAAGCCTTGCAAGGTCACGCAGATGGCCCCTTGCTCATTGGTCACAGTAATATCGTAGCTAACCCCATCACGGGCCGTTTCACCTTCGGCACTGAATTGGACATAGGCCCAGGCGTTCTCCGGCAAAGGCTCATAAATGTCGATTGTTTGCACCGCAAAGGGAAGACCAAGTTGCTGATACCCTTGACTATCTCGGCTTAGACCCAAACCTACCGTCGCCTGCAAGGCCGCGTCCAGCACACTCGGATGCAAGTCATAGCCCGATCTATCCACCCCATCCGGCAGTCGCAGCCGAGCCAACGCTTCTCCCGCGTTGTAACTGAGCTGCACCAGTCCTTGAAAGCTCGGCCCATACGCTAATCCTTGCTCTCGAAAACGGGCGTAGCCGTCTGCCCCTTCAAGGGTCGATAGACAGCGGGCTTGAATAGCCGCGATATCCAGCGACGGTGGATGACCCATTGACCCTACAACCAGCTTGCCTTGACTGTGAACCACCCCGCTGCTGCTAATCGCAAAGGCAATTTCACCGCCCTCATCCGGATACAACCCAATTTGAGTCTCCAGCGGTTCATCCTTGATCACCAGCGGCCTAACCCAAACCACATTTTTAAGTTGAGTCACAGCCCGATCTCTAACGGCCATGGCCCCGGCGGCTCGGGCCATTTCCAGATAGGCCACGCCTGGCAGAACTTTCTCACCCCGTACCCGATGGTCATCAAGGAAAAATTCGTTGCCGGTAAAAGTGGTACCAAAGCGTTGTTCTTCCAAATCCGAGATATTCGTGTGGACCAAGGGATGCAGTGGAGCTGTTGTGAATTGTGAATGAGGATTGCACAATTCTCTATTCTCCATTCTCCATTCTTCATTGTTAGTTAGCCAGTGGCGTTCTTTGGCAAACGGGTAGGTCGGCAAACTTACCCGCCGAGGCGTACCGTTGGGATACAATAAGCGCCAATCCATCTCGACGCCCGCGACCCACAACTCGGCCAATTTTTCGAGCTTTCCTTTACGGATCCAGTGGCCGACCGCCTGTTGTAAATCCTCATCCTGAGCAAAGACACTGAGTTGATTCTGTCTGCCACGCCCCCCATAAAGATGTTCAATAGGGTCTACATCGGCCAGATAGGCAGTCAATTTTTCACGCAAAGTGTTGAGGTCAGAAACTACCATTGCCAGTCGCACTTTCATCGCCTCACGACCGACCTGCAAGCTGTAGGCCAGGTTGGTCAATGATAGCGCCGGCTGTGAGGCCGTGTGCTCGTGGTTGCACGCACCATTTGTTTCAAGTGAGGAGACGTACTGGGCCACATCTCTTACCGAGACCGGCCCAAGAAAGCGATTGGCAGGCAGCTCACAGTCATAACGGTCCTCAACCATCCTTTTCAAGCGGCTCAACTGCACCGGATCGAGGCCATAGCCTTCGAAAGGCTGTTCAACCTCGATTTCAGAAGGAGCCACTCCGATCATGTTTGCGGTCATTTCTTGCACTGCTTGCGCCAAGGACAAAATAGGCTCTACTCCATTCCGTTCCCGCCTAGTCGGATGTGAGGTCGAGGCATGCTCCAAATAGCTCAGCATCTTTTGGGCGTACTGCCTCAGTTGCGCTTCAGTTCTCGCCGACAGTACTATCAAATGCGGTGCTGTCCCCGACTCCTGACTCCCGCCCTCTACCTCCTGACATTCTTCAACCACCACATGCGCATAAGCTCCCCCAAAGCCAAAAGAGCTGATACCAGCCCGCCGGGGCAGATCGTTTTTTCTTGGCCAGGCCACCGGCTCGCGATTGATGTAAAAGGGCGAACGTTCTAATTTAATGTAAGGATTAAGCTCCTCAAAATCAGGCATCGCCGGGATGATGCCATGCTGCATCGACAATAAGGTTTTGATGAGGCCCGCGATGCCGGCGGCTCCTTCGGCATGGCCGATGTGCGCCTTGGCCGAGCCGATACCACAAAATTGGGTTTTGTCGGTGTAAGTGCGAAAGGCCTTGTGTAATGCCTCAATTTCAACCGGATCGCCGAGTTGGGTTCCGGTGCCGTGGGCTTCAATATAGTCCAGCGTTTCCGGGTTAAGGCCGGCCATTTGCCAGGCGGACAGCAAGACATTCGCTTCACCATCCACACTGGGGGCCGTGATCGAGGGGGTATACCCGCCATGTCGAACCGCCGATCCCTTGATCACGCCATAAATATGGTCGCGATCTTGAATCGCTTGGCGCAACGGTTTGAGCAGCACCGCCGCGACCGTTTCCCCAGGCACATATCCATCGGCCCGTTGATCGAACGTATGGCAGCGTCCACTGGGCGATAAAGCACCAATACTGCAAAAGTAGCGATAATGAGTGGAACTTAACAACAGATTGGCCCCCGCGGCAAAAGCCATCTCACATTCGCCACCCTTTAGCGCCTGGCAAGCCACATGCAGAGCGTACAGTGACGATGAACAGGCGGTGTCCAAAGCCAGGCTGGGGCCGGTGAGATTAAAATAAAAAGAGGGCCGGTTAGCCAGCATGGTGGCGGCATTGCCCGTGCCGTCGTGAGCCTGGATCTTCTTGCCCCGACGAGACATTTCCTGAAGATAATCGTGCGAGCAAACACCCACATACATACCCGTGTTGGAACTACGGATCGATGCAGCATAGCCCGCATCTTCGGCGGTGTGATATAAGACCTGGAGCAGATAGCGCAGTTGGGGGTCCATTAAGGCCGCTTCTCGGGGAGAGATGTTGAAAAACGGGGCGTCGAACTTGTCGACATCCTCTATAAAGCCGCCCCATTTACAATACAACGTATCTTCTGCTTGAACTTGAGGAGCATACCAGGGTTTATAATCAAAATGATCGTTTGGAATTTCAGTAATCAGATTGGTCTTCTGGTAAAGATGCTGCCAGAAATGCTCAACATTAGCGGATTGGGGAAAGACACCGGCCATACCGATGACGGCAATATCGCCTGCGTTTTCAGTCCGGTTTTTTAGATCCAGATTTTTATCTGTCAGGAAATTCAGATGTCCATTTGACGGTATTGAAGCAGCACGTTGTTGTTCGGGCTGCTGGCTCAGATGTAGGTTTATCGGCTCGGCAATATCGGGTTCGCCCTCGATCTTTAGAAACGCAGAAAATTGTTCGCGATACTCCTGAGCCATAAACATCGACAAGGCATCAGCATTTTGATGTTCAAATAACAGCGTCGGGTACAATTCAATCCCGATTTCCGCTTCGATGTCACGAACCAGCGCAATGAGTTGGGTCGAATCGACTCCTAAATCCATGAAATTCTCGTTAGTGTTAATCTCATGGGCTTCAACGGCCAAGAGTTGCGCCAGTTTCCGAGCAAGATACCGTTTTACGGCATCGGCCAAGATTTTAGGCTTTGGCATCGTCAGACTTGGCGAAACAGCGGTTTGAGCTTTGGCCTGGTCAAGCAAATCTAAGGCTTGATCTTTTGTGATCTCTTTGGCCTTATATTTTTGAATAATCGTTTTGATTGTTACCATGATTTTATCCGGAGACTCATTGCTTTACCGAAGTTTGATTAGCGCTTCAATTTGCTGGTCATCAATTTCCCCCTGGTCAAGCTGATCCAGCAGTTGCGCATGAAAGGCTCTGTCGGACGGTTGCTCTTCAGGCACAATGGGTTTCCCTAACCAATATTGTTTTCGCTTGAAGGGGGTTGGGGGTAAGGGTCTTCTCGTTTGATGGAGTTGGCTTCCTTCCTCAACAATCATATGGCAATTGGTACCACCAAATCCAAATGAGGATATAGCTCCGATGCGACGCCCGTTTCTGGGTTTCCAGTCCTTTAGACCGGTGTTAGGATAAAAAGGCGATTCATTAAACCCAAAGCGCGGGTGAGGCTTTTCACAATGCAGCGTAGCCGGAATCTGGTGATGTTCCAGGCTCAAGATGAGTTTGAGCAACCCCGTAATCCCGGCAGCCGTCATGGTGTGGCCCAGATTTGATTTCACCGATCCCACGGCGCAGTACTGCCTTTCCGAGGTATATTGGCGATAAACTTCTGTGGCGGCTTTAATCTCGATCGGGTCGCCCAATAACGTTCCGGTCCCGTGCGCTTCCAGATATCCGATAAGATCAGGCGTAATATGGCTGCGTTTGATGGCCTCCTCGATCACGGCTTTTTGGCCGGCCTGATTGGGCACCGTCACGCCCATGGTCTTGCCATCATTGTTAACCGCAGAACCTAAGATCACGCCGCATATTTGATCGCCGTCTCGAAGGGCAGCCTCATACTCCTTGAGCATAACCAGTCCGGCGCCTTCACCTAAGACAAAACCGTTGGCTCGCTCGTCAAAAACATATGATTTACCGTCGCCGGAGAGGACTTTGGCTTTGCCGAAGCCAATATGGGTGTAGGCATCGACCAACAAAAATACGCCTCCGGCAATGGCCATGTCCGTTACGCCTCTTAAAATACTCTGGCAAGCATCGTGTACGGCCACCAGTGACGATGAACAGGCTGTATCAATCACTTGTGAGGCTCCGGTCAGATCATAAAAATCTGAAACTCTGGCGGCAATCATATTGCTGATTGAATTTACAACCGAATGTTGCAGCGCCGTCTCAGGGATTAAATGGGTTAAGTTACGGATATAGCTGTTATCTTTACCCCCGATGAAGACGCTGGTATTGGTGTGTGCTACCTCTTCAGGGCTATATCCAGCTCCGTCCAATAAGGTTTGGGCCAATTCCAGGATAATACGCTGCTGCGGATCAATGGTGAGGGCTTGTTCATCGGCAATCTTAAAGAATTCAGCATCGAAATAGGCAACCTTATCGAGGAAGCCACCGTAGTAATGTTGAGTTGCCTGGCCGTTATGAGGATTATAGACATTGTCAACAGGCCAGCGGCTGGCCGAGACTGGGGTCACCAGATCGCGTCCGGCGGCCAGGTTGTCCCAAAAATGGTCAACGGTTGGGGATTGAGGCAGATGGCAAGCACGGCCGATTACAGCTACTTTGCCGGAGTTGGGCGGGTTGGAGTTTGGGCCAGGTCGAAAACGCGCCTTTGAGCGTCGCGGCAAGTGCTTGGAAATAGGCATCACATCAGTCGCTTCTCCCTCAAGGGGTTGGGCGTCCAACCGGCTTCCCGCTTCGAATAAAAGACCGGGGCACGAGGAATTTTCGAGGTTACGCGCATATGGCAACGCATGAGCGGCGGCTTGACTGGTAACCCCCAAGCCGGCAAGATACCCGGCAAAGGATCGTATGGTCGGATACTCCAAGAGGGCATTTGGATCCAGCGTTAGATTATATCGTTCTTCCAGTTTATTCAACATGCTCATCATCAAAATAGAATCGACGCCATACTCCAGGAACTCCGTCTCGACATCCAAATCGGCCGGATCGACGTTTAGCAACTCCACGCACAAATTGATCAAATCTTCCTCTAGCGGCAAGGCTGAGGTGGCTACCGTGGCCGCCCCCTGTTCAGTTATTGGCACAGATGAAGCAGAAGGAGCCAGATCGCTGCCAACGTGCTCTAACATCAAATACCGGCGGATTTTTTCTGCCTCGCCCTGAACAACCGCCATTTGCCCATACTGTTGTTGGGCAAGAATCTGCCCAAATGCTTGTAACCCGAGCCTGGTTGCTAAGGGCCTGATCCCTGTTCGATTAACGAGCCATTTTTTCGTTGCCTCATCTAACTGCATGCCGCCTTCTTGCCATAACGGCCAATTGATGGTGATTGTTCGGCCTTGTCGTTGGCCCGCTTTTACCAACTGCTGCCGGTGTGCGGCAAAAACATCAAGAAAAGCATTGGCTGCCGCATAGTCGCCCTGTCCGAGATTACCTGTCAGGCCAGCAAGGGAAGAAAACAGAACTAACACATCTAACGGATCAGCCTGCGTTGCGGCATCTATATTGAGAATGCCGGCCACTTTCGGAGCCAGGACCGCGTCAATTTCGCTAGCTGATTTTTTCATGATAAAATTATCCCTAAGCACCCCGGCGCTATGAATAACCCCATTAAGCTGTCCGTACTGCGCTCGGATGTGGCTGATCAAAGTCTCGACATCCTGCCTGCTGCTGACATCGGCCCGGACGTACTCAACGGTGCTGCCGGTTTGTTTGAGTTCAGTCAACAGATGTTGCCCTGCTTCATCGAGCGCCGACCGGCCACTCAGAATAAGGCTCATGTCATGGCCGTGCTCAATCAAATACCGGGCGAAAATACGCCCCAAGCCGCCTAACCCACCGGTAATCCAATAGACGCCATTGGGCCTGAACTCGTTGTCTTTACTTTCAACCTGATCGGGTTCAATTTCGGCAAGGTACTTCACTGCCCGCTGGCCGTCTGTCCCGTATCGAACTTCTATATGTTGAAAGGTGTCAGGCTGGATTTCACTGCGGATAATGGCCCTGACCTTTGCGGTTTCCAGTTCAGGCAGGATAAGTAGCTTTCCTCGAATTTTGGGGTGTTCGAGCTGAGCCGTCTTCAAAAGTCCCGCTAACGGTGTATAGATATAACCGGGCAACGACTCCGGCACCAGCACCAAAAACTGCTGTCCGGCTTTCGATTTATCTTCAATTCGAGACCTGATTTCCCCCCAGAGCTGGTGGATATTGCGGCTGACGCTCTCGGCAATATCCGGCCCCGGCTCGGGTAAGGTGAGCACATGGACATGTTCCAAAGCGGACGTGATTTTTTCGACCCTGTCTGCATCAGCACCCGCTACCATGATCAACATATCGACCAAAGCTTGTTTGTCCTCCGTAGCTGTGCGTGGCCTCAGGGCGATATCTGGCTTATCAAGCTCGCCAGGCTGCCAGATTGACGTACAGTAAACCAGCGGATCCTCTCGGGTTGCAGCCTGATGGGATCGCTTAGGCAAGGCTCTCGCGGTGAACTCTTTTAGAAACACACAGATCTCACCCTGCTCATCGGCGATGGCGATATCATATTTGACCACCACCGCTTGCGGATCAACACCCTGGCTATATTTTACATAGGCATAAACATGGTCGGGCAAAGGCTTAACCAGCCTAATTTCTCGGACGGCAAAAGGCAGTTTGAGGGTCCCATCCGTATTGTCCATTCGACTCAGGCCGATGGCGGCTTGCAAGGCTCCGTCCATCAAACTGGGATGCAGGACAAACGCATTTGGATTGCCTGTTTCTGCTCTGGATGGCAGAGCCAGATAGGCTAAAACTTCCTGTTCGTGACTGACCAGTTCCTCAATCGTTTGGAACGAAGGTCCATAGGTCAGGCCGTGTTGTTCAAATAAACGGTAGCATCCAGCCTTCGACATCGTCTCTGTGCATCGCTGCCGGATGGCTTCAAGATCGATGACCTGCCGGTTAGCCGGGTTTGAGCCGTAAATAAGATCACCTTGAGCATGGATTGCCGGCTGGCTATTCGGGGTCGTTGTGCTGATTTCAAACGCCACCTGGTCTATGGCTCCGGGATGGAGGCTGCAATGAGTCTCGATGGCATTACCTTCAACAATGATTGGGCTGACCCATATCACATTCCTGATATGGGTTACAACCTTATCTTTAACCGCCACAGCGCCGGCCGCTCTGGCCATCTCCAAATACGCCACACCGGGCAGCACCCGAACGCCCCTGACCTTATGATCCCGCAAGAAAAACTCGTCCCCGCTGAAGACAGCGGTAAAGCATTGTTGCTCCAAATCAGAGGTATTCTGATGAAGCAACGGATGTAGTTGAAAGGATGAAGGTCTGCCCTGAGCAACGTCGAAGGGATGAAGGTAGAGAGATGAACTGTCATGGTGAAAGTTTTTGTTTTCATCCTTCCGCCTTCCACCTTCCACCTTTGTTTCTGGTATCCAATGTCGTTCTCTGGCAAAGGGGTATGTTGGCAAACTGATACGGTGGGGCCTGGCAGACTCATAAAGTAAGGTCCAATCAATCTCAACGCCTTCTACCCATAACTCGGCCAATTTGGCTAGCTTTCCTTTTCTTAACCAGATCGTAATCAGCTCGCCGGCATCGGCATCGTTACTTAACAGCTTAATGCTGCTTTTCTTTCGAGTCCCCTGCCCCTGGTAACCCTGCTCAATCTCTGTTTTGCCAGTGATATAATCGGCCAGCCCCTGACACAATTTGGCCTCATCCTCTACGATTAGGGCCAGTCGAGTCTCCAGCGCATCTCGGCCCACTTGTAAGGTATAGGCCAGATCAGCTATCGAAATCTCACGGTTAGCATTTATAAAATGGAGCATCGCTTGGGCATAAACCTTAAGCCGCTCCTCGTTCTTCGCCGACAACACGATCAAGTGCGGCCCTGCCCCCTGACCACCCACACTTGACACTTGAGGAAGATACTCCTCCAGCACCACGTGAGCGTTGACTCCACCAAACCCAAACGAACTGACCCCGGCCCGCCTGGGAATGGTGTTGCCTAGATCATCTGTAAGCTGGAGCCAGGGTTGGGCTTTCGTCACCAGATAAAAGGGGCTGTCCTTCAGATCGATGTAGGGGTTCTGTTCATTGAAGTTGAGGCTGGCCGGCAGTTTCTTATGTTTCATCGCCAGCAGCACTTTCAAGATACCGGCGATGCCGGCAGCCGGTTCCAAATGACCGATGTTGGTCTTAACCGCCCCCAGACCGCAATGGGGAGTAGTCGGCTTGTCTAAATTCCACTCCTGATAAAGCCGGGCAAAGGCCATTTTCAAACCATTGATTTCAACCGGGTCGCCTAACTTTGTCCCCGTACCGTGTGTCTCAATATAGCTAACCGTGGCCGGATTAACCTGAGCCAGTTGATAAGCGTTAACCAATAACTCTGCTTGAGCGTTTGGATTGGGCGCGGTTAGTGAACTGGCCCGTCCCCCATGATTTACCGCAGAGGCCCGCATCACGGCATAGATATGATCGCCATCCGCCTGGGCCTGAGCTAACGGTTTAAGCAAGATAGCCCCGGCGCCTTCACTGCGAACATAGCCATTGGCCCGCCGGTCAAAGGTTTTGCAGCGGCCATCCTCGGCTAACATCCCGGCCTGACTGAGGGTTAGATGCGCCGTTGGGGTTAATATGACGTTCACCCCACCGGCAATCGCCAACCCGCACAGCCCACTCTGGATGGCTTGAATCGCCCGATGAACAGCGATCAGCGAGCTGGAACAGGCGGTATCAATGGGTTCGCTGGGGCCGTGAATATCTAACAGATAAGAGATGCGGTTCGGCACAATAGAGAAGGTTAGCCCCGTCCCCATATGGGCTTGTATCGGCAGCGTACTCTTGTATAATATTTCTTGATAATCATTGTTGTTGACGCCCACAAACAGGCCGGTGTCGGTGCCGGCCAAAGCGCGGATCGGGTATCCCGCATCTTCGATACATTTCCAGACGGTTTCCAGGAAAATGCGCTGCTGCGGATCCATGAGCGATGCTTCCATCGGCGAAATTCTAAAAAAAGCCGCATCGAATTTGTCCACATCCGCTATAAAGCCACCCCATTTAACCCGGGTCTTGTTGGTTTCGGTACGCGGATCACCCTCATAGGCCCGCCAATCCCACCTGCCAGGGGGGATTTCCGTGATCAGGTTTTGACCAGCCTCCAGATGCTGCCAGAATGTCTCCAGGTCGGGTGACCCCGGCATCACGCCACTCATCCCGATGATGGCGATAGCCTCTGGGTGTGCCGCCTGGGGGCTGCTTTCCATCTCGTTTGTCGCTGAGCGGAAACGAGCCTTGGCTAAAGGTTCCGGCGACGGAGTAATGAACGGTGAGAGGGCCGGTTGGGTCTCTATTTTGACCTGATCAGCCTGACCCAGAATAGTCGGATATTGCTCGGCCAGATAACGACTGAAGGAGGCCAGGGTGTTGTATTCAAAGAACACCGTCGGCAGTAGTGCTAAGTTGTAGGTTTCATTCAGCGTGTTAGCCAACTCGGTCAGGGTGATCGAATCAAAGCCATACTGACTCAGGAGTTCATTCCCAGCAATGTCTCCCACTTTTATCTTCGATAATTCGGAGACTATCTTAGTTAGGTCGACCTGGATTTTTTCAGCCAGTAATGATATATCGGTGCGCTCCGGCTGCTCTGTTAGACCAGGAGCCGTTGGCCTTTGATAATCGGTCAAATTCCGACGTCTGAGTTGATCAAACGCTCCGTCTACAACCAAGATCTCGCTCTCAGCCGAAGCCATTGAGGTCTCAACAGTCTTCAGTCCGGCTGCCGTTGGCAGCGAGGATATCCCTGTTGATCCGGCTATAGGCCGTACTGTCAAGCCCTTGAGGGTGACACACACTCCGCCTTGCTCATTGCTCAGGCTGATGTCATATTTGACGACATCAGCACTCGCTTCAACTCCCTCACTATACCTGACATAGGTATACCCCTGTGCCGGCAAGTTTCCATAAATATCAACTACCTGCACGGCAAAGGGCAGACCCAACCTTAGCTCTCCTGGCCCGGCCTGGCTGCTGATCACTAATCCCACCACCGCCTGCAAGGCCGCATCCAGCACACTCGGATGCAGGCCATACCCCGTTGGGTCCACCCCTGCCGGCAGCCGCAGCTGCGCCAACACTTCGCGCTCATTGTAACTGACCTGGGTCAGCCCTTGAAACGCCGGGCCTAAGGTCAACCCTTGTTCTCTAAAACGTTCGTAACAATCTGCCCCCTCTATCCGTAACCGGCAACGAGCCTCAATAGCGCGAATATCTAGCTGTTTGGGGGGATGCCCCTGCCCCACCACCAGCTTCCCTTGACTGTGAACGACCTGGTCACTGCTGATTTCAAACTTAATCTCGCCGTTCTCAGCGGGATATAGCCCAATCCGGGTCTCCACCGGCTCATCTTTGACCATCAACGGTCTGAGCCACACCACATCCTTCAGTTGGGTCACCGCTTGCTCTCTGACCGCCATCATTCCGGCAGCTCGAGCCATTTCCAGATAGGCCACCCCTGGCAGCACTTTTTCGCCCCGCACCTGATGATCCCTCAAGAAAAACTCGATCCCGGTGAAGCGAGTGCTGAATCGCTGCGCTTCCAAATCTGAGGTATTCGTGTGGACCAAGGGATGCAGCGGAGCTGTCGTGAAATGTGAATGAGGATCGCACAATTCTCTATTCTCCATTCTCCATTCTTCATTGTGAGTTAGCCAGTATCGTTCTCTGGCGAATGGATAGGTCGGTAAACTAATCCGGGCAGGTTTTGCTGTATCATACAACAGACCCCACTCTATCTCGACGCCCGACACCCACAATTGAGCCAGTCGATCAAGCTCTCGGTTACGGCTGGCAATCCTAACAAAGGCTGCGCCGGCCTCGCCGCCGATCAATAACTCTGATTTGAGATGGCTGGTTTTGGTATTGCCTCGATACAATTCCGCGATGGCTGGTCGTTTCTCCTTGTATTGGCTCAACCGTTCAGCTAATTCTTCGATACTCGACACAACCAGGGCTAGTCGCTCTTCCATAGCCTCTCGCCCCACTTGGAGAGTATAGGCTATCTCTGTCAACGATGGCTTGGGCAGGGGGACGGGGTGATTATTATGCTTATCTTCTCCTGTCTGCAAGGCCAGATGTTGTGCTATCTCCCTCATCGAGGTTTGCTCTGAAAAGAGCGTGGGAGACAGTTCGCACTGATAGTGCTCCTCGATCATTGTTTTCAGGCGGCTCAACTGCACCGGATCGAGACCATACCCGGCCAAGGCCTGCTCAAGTTCGATGTCAGCCGGGTCAACTCCAATAATTTCTGCGGCTATGCTCTGTACCCCTCGTTGAATAGCCAGACCGATGCCGATACCTTGCTCAGCCACTGCGGCTTGATCCAGAAAGGCCAGCAGCTTCTCGGCATACGCATGCAGCCGCTCCTCATTCCTGGCCGATAACACAATCAACTGCGGTCCTTCCTCTAATCCCTGACTCCTAACCTCCAACCCCTGATCCCTAACGCCTAACCCCTGATATTCCTCGATGACCAGATGGACATTGGTGCCGCTGTGGCCAAAGGAATTGAGTGCAGCCATTAAAGGCCGCCCAGGTTGGCTGTCCCACGTTTTTAGCGTTGAGTTAACGTAAAGGGGTGACCCTTCAAACTCGATCAAGTCGTTGAGCTGATTAAAGTGCAGCAATCCCGGCAGTTGGCGATGTTTCAGACAGAGCAAGACGTTTATTAACCCGATCACCCCGGCTGCGGCAGCCGTATGCCCGATTTGAGTTTTGATACTCCCGACCGCACACTGTGCTTCTGCGGTGATAGCCGTAGCAAAGAATTGTTTTAAAGTGTTCGCTTCAACCGGATCACCCAATTTTGTCCCGGTGCCGTGGGCTTCGATGTAGGTAATTCCGCCGGGGTCAATCCCAAATTTGTGGTAAACCGTATCCAGCAAACGGCGCTGGGCCAGGCCATTGGGAGCCATAATGCCATTACTTTTTCCATCCTGATTAACCCCAGACCCCTTGATAACGCCGTAAATATGATCGCCGTCTCTGATAGCCTCGGCCAATCGCTTTAAGATGACCACGCCGACTCCTTCCGAAAAGACAGTACCGTCGGCCGCCTGGTCAAACGTGCGGCATCGTCCGCTCGGTGATAACATCCCGATGCCACTCAAAGGCGTCAGCATCCGGTCACTCAGATCAGCAAAGACACCGCCAGCAATCGCCATATCGCTTTCCCGATGGCGCAAACTTTCACAAGCTAAATGGATCGCGACGGCTGATGAGGCGCAGGCGGCATTGATAACCATCGCCGGCCCTTGCAGGTTAAGAAGATAAGCAATCCGTGAGGCGATAAGGGCATCTGAGGCACCGGTGAAGGAATCGGCCGGATAATCGGTGGGTTCGCAGCCCACATAAACGCCGCATAAAGCACCATCAAGTCGGGCGGGCGGATAGCCTGCATCTTCTAACGCACGCCAGGCTTCCTGTAAGAACAGGCGCTGCGCCGGGGTCATCGCTTCGGCTTCTTTAGGCGAAATTCTAAAGAAGAGCGGGTCAAAACATGCTTTATTTGCTAGTATCCCCCCCCACTTAGGGTGGCTCTGACCATTCGCTCTTATTGGGGCAGCGTCCTTCCTTTGATTAAGGTATTCCGTAGCGATCTCTTGAATACAGTCCTGGCCCGATTTTATATTTTGCCAAAAAGCGTCCACATCTTCGGCTCCTGGAAATTGACCGGACAAACCGATGATGGCAATTTCTTGGATGGAACTGCGGTTGTGACCACCCTGATTAACGTGTTCTTCTGTTTCAGAGTCAGAAATTTCAACAGTTTTGGCGGGTGTTATCTCTAAATCTTGAAATAAGCTCGAGGCTTGTTCACGTGAGATATCTCCTGCGGCAAAGCTGTCAAGAATTTGTTTAATTGTTTCCATTCTTTTCCTCAATAAGGTCGAGCGCATGCTCAAACAAAATAACGCCGTTGGCAATATCGTCTGCCAATTGATGGGTGGCTACGCTCCCGCCTAAATAAACAGATGGCTGCTCCTCGACATCCGACAATGAAGGCAGCATGGGATACTGTTCAAAAATGAACTTTCTCAATTGACCCACATTGGTATAATTAAAAAGCTCGGAAACATTGAGTGATATGCCCAAATCCTCACTTAAGCGTCGCATAAAATCCATCGCCAGAATCGAGTCCAGCCCATAATCAAAGAAAGACGCCTCAATATCTATTATCTGAGCTGAGATCTTTAAGGACTTACTCAGATTCTCAATTATCTTTTGCTGAATATATCTCTCTTGCTCGGCTTTAGGCACCCGTCCAGCAGACTGGTATCGCTTTGCCTTTTGTTGTGCTTCTTGATGAATGGATGCTTTTTGCTCCGGTCGCTCAGAAACATCAGGCGCATGTGGGATCCGTTGAACGGTCAGGCCATCACTCTCGGCCACAATGACTTGTTGGCCGTAGCGATGGGCGGCCTTATCCACAAAATGGACGTTTGTAAATCCCTGGTCAATCAGGAGAGCTTGCCAATTTTCCGGAGCCAATCCGGGACAGTTGGCTAATCTTATCTCTTCATCCTCATACAACCACCAGCCATCCAATAATCCAAAGGTCAAAGTGTTGAAAACCCGATTATCGCTCAGTTCATTTAACACCAGTACCCCATGTTTTTTGAGCAGGGCCTTGACTTGCGTTAAGGTATTAGCCATATCCCTGGTCGCGTGCAAGACATTGGCGGCGACCACGATATCGAAGTGACCGGCGGTTAGGCCCTGTGCGGCGAGTGGTTTTTCGACATTAAATTGCTGCAATTCAATATAGGGGTTATCTTTTTGGTAATGCTGCTCGGCATACAACAAGAAGCTTTTTGATACATCAGAATAGATATATTCAAGAAACGCCTCGTCTATTTTAAGCCGCTTGAAGATAAAATCACTCGTTCCCCCGGTACCGGCGCCTATCTCCAAAATCCGTATCGTTTGTCCCGGCCTCAAGTCAGGCTGGCGCTCCTTTACAAAACGCTCGACCACATCGGCCACACATTCATTAAAATAATCAACTGTGGCATTATTCTTGTAAATTCCTGCCACCAGCTCCATTGACGAATTGGGGAAGATGACCTCTGTTGCTGATTTGTGTCCGGTCAAAATCTCCGGCAGGGCGTTTAGACAAGCGCTTAACAGCTTGATAGGCGCCCTCAAACCAGAGCTTTTAGCCGCAATGACCTGGCCTGCTTCCTCAATATTAATGGTTTCCGCTTCAGCCTGATTAAGCTTGATCTGCCCTTGCTCTATTGTTACAACATGATAGCGATCTAAAATAGAAACTATTTCGGCAAACAACCGCTCATATTTGTCGCTAATATTGAGCCGTTGTTTCAGCGCTGTTAACGATTGGGGACTTGACAGGTGCTGCCGCCACCCTAACCGGTTCAGCGCTTGCACCAGCCCCTTGACTACAAATTCATCAAGAGCTGTAACCTGCATCGCTTGTTCCTGTAGACGCTGTCGCTGCTCTGCTCGATTGGGTAAGGTGTTTATTATTGTTTTGAGATAAGCCGGCTGCCTGGCTTGAAAGGCTTTTATTTCTTTAGAAAGATGCCGTTCCACGGTAAAATGGTCAATTTTTCTCAGGGCGATTAACTGTTTCGCTTGACACAGAATGGCCTTCTCAAAAATTTCAAACCCTTTGGCATCGTCTAATAAATCAATGCCATTTGCCTCCAAAACTGAAATAGCTTCAGCATCTAATGCGGAACGCCAATAGCCCCAGTTCAAGATGATAACCGGAAATTTCGCAAAGCGTTGAATACTTTGAGCCATAGCATCCTTAAACGTAATTCCGGCGGTATAATGACTCAAATCACCACCTCCCGAAAAGGAAAAGGTCTGGGCCGATGAAAAGAAGCTCATAAAGTCAAGGGCTTCCTGAGCAAAGACAGTGTAGAGGTTAATAGAACCTATTTTTTTGACAGCCAGGACTCGCTTAAGCTCGGCTTCGGTCATTTCCGCCAAACGTACCCTGGAGATGACCAGTCCGGAATGGGTGACGCCGTTTATCCGAGACCACCTCTGTTTGATCTGGCTTAAGGCATTTTCTAACGCCGGCTTATCCGTGGCATCGGCTTGAATATAAACCGGGGCCTTACCCCACCCCGCAAATTGATTAATCTTTTGCCGGATAGATTGATCAAGGGGCCTTCTGCCCAGCCAAATAACCTGAGCCTTGTACTGTTTAACCATCTCCCTGGTTATGGCGTAGCCCACAGAACCGGCTCCCCCCAAGATCACGTAAACTCCATTTTCTTGCAAAGCAGGCTGCGGCTGTGGCTCCAGGTGGCAGGCGATAAAGCGCTGTACAAATCTGTGTCCTTTATACAAGACAACCGGCTCGCCGCCGAGCTGGGCCGGCTCCTGGATAATCTGCTGAACCAACTCGGGATGTCTGGCCGCAACCTCCAAATCCTCACGGCTTAAATCTATATTTCTCAAGGCCAAACCAGGAAACGATTGGGCCAGACTATAGGCCAGTCCAGTTATATCGGCTGAAAGCGGCTGCATTGTCCGGTTGGAAACGGGGTAGGTGTTTTGGGTAACGACAAAAAAGTCTATCTTTTTGCTTAAACAGCCCTGTTGATGCAGTGCCTTGATCGCTCTGAATAAAGAGAGCAAGCCATATTTTTCCTGTTCCTGAACAATATCTGTCTCAAGAAAACCTTGATCCGATTGATTTTGATAAAGCCCAGCCAAGAAATAAATCCGCTCCGGCTCAGGGAGTTCTGCTAAGACTTCTTTTATCGCTTCCGGATCATCAACATCCACTATCCAGTGTCTATCGTTCAGTTTTTCAGTGCTGGTCCCCAGACAGATTTGCATGGCTTGTTTTTCATGCTGGACAATGGTTTTTTCTAAGCCAAAGCCTGCTTCACGATAAATAATGAGGGTCGCATTTGATGAGAGGCGGGGAGCTTCCCTCTGACGCTCAGGTAATGGTTGGCGCAACCAGGAGGGAGTATAGGCCAATTGTTTTCTAGCCGGTGCTGTGGGCTGGCGTTCATCTACCTCTGGAATCCAGTATCGCTCTCTGGCAAAGGGATAGGTAGGTAGACTGACGCGTCGGGGCGTCGTTTCATCATAAAGTAGACGCCAATCAACGTTTAATCCCTGCGCCCACAATTGGGCCAATTTGTTCAATTCTCGGTTATTGATCACAATCTTGATAAAGGCTGCACCGGCTTCACCCTCAATCAACTGCGCCGAGGGAACCTGACTTGCTTTGGTGGTATTGCCCTGGTAAATCCCCTCGAGGGCACTTTGTTTCTGCTCGTACCGGCTCAATCGCTCGACCAATTCCTCAATACTAGACACCACCAGGGCTAGCCGACACGCCATCGCCTCTCGTCCCACCTGCAAGGTGTAGGCCAGACTGGCCAAAGATAGCGGGGGTTGTGGGATCGTTCGCGTATTGCCCGCACCTTCAATTTCCGGATTCGAGGCTGCTGCCGCCTGCAAATAGCTCAGAAGCTGCCTGACATACACGCTCAGCCGCTCCTCATTCTTCGCCGACAACACAATCAACCGTTCGCCAACACCTGACACCTGACACTTGACACTTGACACTTGAGGAAGATACTCCTCCACTACCAGATGGGCGTTGGCTCCGCCTGCACCAAAGGAACTGATTCCTGCCCGGCGTGGATAGTCTGTCCGCACCCCATTCACCTCACTGACAGGTCGGGTCCATTCGGCCAACGCTTGCTGCACCCTGAACGGCGTTGCTTCAAAATTGATATGAGGATTGAGACGTCCCGAGTGCAGCGACGGCACCAACTGACCATACTTCATTTGCAGCAGCACTTTGGTCAACCCGGCAATGCCTGCCGCCGCCTCCAGGTGGCCAATGTTCGACTTGACCGAGCCAATAGCGCAGGTATATCCGTCCGGTATTTCCTGGCCAAGGGCCTGGCTCAAGCCTCTGATCTCAATCGGGTCGCCCAAGGCTGTGCCGGTACCATGCGCTTCCACATAGCTAATGCTGGCCGGATTGACCCCGCTTTTCTGCCAGGCTTCTGCAATCAGTCGCCCTTGTGCCACGGGATTGGGCACGGTATAGCCGTTGGTCTTGCCCCCGTGATTAATGCTGCTACCTTTGATGACCCCATAAATCTGATCCCCATCGCGTTCAGCCTGCGACAGCGGTTTGAGCAGCACCGCCCCGACCCCTTCACCCGGCACATAGCCATCCCCACCTTCACCGAAACTGCGGCAGCGCCCATCACTGGCGGTAAAGTTGCCCTGGGCCAACTGCAAGTATTTGTTGGGATGAATGGAAACATTGACCCCACCCGCCAGCGCGGCGGCACACTCGCCTCGTTTGAGGCTCTCACAGGCCAGATGAATACTGGTCAACGATGATGAACACATCGTATCCACCGCCAGGCTAGGCCCGTGCAGGTTCAGATAGTACGAGACCCGGTTGGCAATCGAGGCATACGAGGAACTCAGGCCGACTTGGTTCTGGCTATACAACTGATATTCGCCCCACATCACCCCCACAAAGACCCCGACCCGCCCTTGCAACCTCTCTCGCAGCGCCTGTCGAGTATAGCCGGCATCTTCCAGCGTCTGCCAGGCGATTTCCAGGAACAGCCGTTCCTGCGGATCCATTATTTCGGCTTCGCGGGGCGAGATGTTGAAAAAGAGCGGGTCGAATTTATCAACATCGGCCATAAAGCCACCCCACTTGCTGGTGCTCTGGCCCGGCTTGTTCTTATCAGGATCGTCATAGCGCTGCCAATCCCACCGCTCTTTCGGTATCTCAATAATACAATCTCGACCTGTTTTTAAATTCTGCCAGAATTCCGTCAAGTCCTGGGCTTGTGGATAACGGCCGCTCAAGCCCACGATGGCAATATCCTCATCTTGGCTTAAGTCTGCCTTTTTGCCAGCCATGACGGCTGGAGGGCGCTGCAACCAACGTCTGCGGGGTGAACCCAAGGCAATGTCATCAGCAGGTGTCGTCAGCTCTGCTACCGGCGCTGCTTCAACCTTTCCCGCTGCCGGCCCCAATGTTTTTTGCAGTTGGGCCGGATAGACCTCCACAAAATAGCCGGCTAACTCGGTTAGAGTCTGAAATTCAAAAAAGAGGGTCTTGGGTAATTTACCAAAATACTGCTCTAATTGTCGGGTCAGGGTCAGGATCATAATCGAGTCGATCCCATACGTCTCCCACGGCGCAGCCGACTCCATTTGAGTAGCCGGCAGCTTTAAAGCGTCTGACAACAAAGCTTTAAGATAGGTTTCGGCCGCCTGGAACAACTCGTTTTTCTCTGTAGCCATCAGAGCGATACTCTGGTCACCAACACTGACTCTGGCTCGACCCATTCCCTGGAGATAAGCCCTGATTTTTCGCCGATCTCCGCTGCTGACCAACAGTTGGGTGATATGCTCCTGGGCCAATCCCGCGTCAAAGGCGGCCAGTCCGGCTGAGGTCTCCAGGGTAGTCAGCCCCATTTCGTCCTTCAGCCAGATCGCGGTTTGGTCATCCACTAACATGCCGCCCTCGGCCCACAGCGGCCAGTTAATGGACAGAGTCCGGCCAGAACGCTGCCCTAGCCCCACCAGAACCTGGCGATGGTGGGCAAAGCCATCCAGAAAGGCATTGGCGGCCGCATAATCCGCCTGGCCAATGTTGCCCAGCACCCCGGCGATAGAAGAGAATAGAACCATAAAGTCAAGCGCTTCGGCCTGGGTGGCCGCATCAATGTTGAGGATACCGTTCATTTTGGGGGTCAGCACCGCTTCAATCTCTGTTTCGGTCTTGTTGATGATGAGGCTGTCTCTGATCACCCCGGCGCTGTGAATAATGCCCTTAAGGGATCCATACTGTTCGTTTATAGTCTGTACGACCCGCTCAACATCTTCCCTCCGGCTGACATCGGCTGGTAGATAGACCGCCGTTCCGCCAAGTTGGTTTAGTTCCACCAGATGCTGCTGTGCCGTGTCATCGAGCGCCGAGCGGCTGCTCAGAACAACGGTGACTTGTTCATGCTGGTCTAGCAGATGTCGGGCAAAGATACGGCCCAATGCCCCCAGTCCGCCGGTAATCCAGTAGACCCCACCTGCTTTGAGGTATGACCCTTTTTCTTCATCAGCGACCTCTATCTCGCTCAGCCTCTTCACGCTTCGGGTACCGGCTGTGTTATACTGCACCTCTACGTCCTGGAAGCTGTCCGCTCCCATCTCCTGTCTCAACAGAGATATCAGGCTGCCCGCATCCGGGTCAGCCATTGTAATGACCTTGCCCCGGATGTTGGGTTTTTCCAGCCGCGCGGTCTTCAACAAACCGGCCAGCGGAACATACAGATAGGGTTCAACAGCGTCTGAGGCCACCACCAGGATTCGGCGCCCGACCTTGCTAATTTTCTGTTCGAAAACAGCTTTCAGATGTAGCCAGCTCTGCTCCACCACAGCCGCTGCATTGATCGGATTGAGCTCAATGATCTCGGCTCGATTGAAGGTCGTTCTGATGGTCTCAACTTTCTTCTGTTCCAGCCCGACCAATAGCATCATAACCGCTGCGTCTTCACTTATCGGCTCATGACCTTCAGCCAGCGGTTCGATCTGCCAGACCGGCGTACTGTACAGAATACCTGGTTGCGCTTGCTTAAACATCGGCCGCACCGTAAAGTCTTGCAGCCTGACACAAATAGCGCCTTGCTCATCGGTCAGGGTGATGTCATATTTGAGCACACCATCGCCCGGCTTCACTCCGGCACTGTAACTGACATAGGCGTATCCCTGCTCCGGCACTACCCCGTAAATATCAACTACTTGTACGGCGAACGGCAGATATGCCCCAGGCTGTCTCTGATCCACCTGACTGAGCACCAACCCTAGCGTTGCCTGTAAGGCCCCATCCAGGACACTTGGATGGAGGGTATACCCTTCTTTGTTCGCCGCAGCCGGCAGCCGCAACCGGGCCAGCACTTCCCGCTCGTTATAGTTGATCTTATCCAGAACTTGAAAAGTGGGGCCGTAGGCCAGACCTTGCTCGGCAAAGTGCCGGTAACAGTCTGCGCCCTCAATCGTTGATCGGCAGCGAGCCTCAATAGCTCGAATATCTAGCGGTTCCGGCGGAGTCACGTCCCCGACTACCAGCTTGCCCTGGCTGTGAACTACCTCGCTGCTGCTGACTTCAAAGTCAATCTCACCGTTCTCAGCCGGATACAGCCCCAGCCGGGTTTCCACCGGCTCATCGCCCCCCACCACCATTGGTCTAAGCCAGACCACATCCTTGAGTTGTGTGACTGTTGCATTTTCGATAGCCATCTCTGCGGCTGCCCGGACCATTTCCAGATAGACCACTCCAGGTAGCACGTTCTCACCTTGAACCCGATGGTCAGCCAAGAAGAACTCCGACTCGATGAAGGTTGTGCTGAAGCGTTGCTCGGTGAGGGTTGAAGTGTTTCGATGAACCAATGGATGCAGTGGAGCAATTGTGAATTCTTCATTCTTCATTCTCAATTCTTCATTGTTAGGCAGCCAATACCGCTCCCTGGCAAACGGATAGGTGGGTAAGCTGACCCGCCTGGGTTTCCGCCGGCCATACAAGAGAGACCAATCAAGCTCAGTGCCCGATACCCACAACTCGGCCACTTTCCCCAGCTTTCCTTTCATAAGCCAGTTGTTAACCGCTTCCTGTAAATCCTCATCCTGAGAAAAAACGCTGGCCTTCTTTTGTTCTTTCTGGGTTTGCCCCCGATAAAGATCCTCAACATCCGCTTCAGCCGCCAGATAGGCCCCCAACTTTTTACTTAAGGTGGCGATGTTATTCACCACCACGGCCAACCGCGTTTCCATCGCTTCTCGACCCACCTGCAAGGTGTAAGCCAGGTCAGTCAAAGAGGCATTCGTTCCTGCTTCCAGAAAAACCAACAGTTTTTGGGTATATTCTCTCAGCCGCTCTTCATTCCTGGCTGATAAGACAATTAAATACGGACCTGACACCTGATCCTTGGCACTTGACACTTGAGGAATATATTCCTCAATCACCAGATGGGCATTCGTGCCGCTGAAGCCAAAGGAACTGACTGCCGCCCGGCGGGGGCCATCTACCGCGTCCCAATCCTTTAGCTCAGTATTCACATAAAAGGGACTATTCTCAAAATCTATATATTCATTCGGTTCTTCAAAATTAAGCGAGGGTGGCAGTTGCTTATATTTCAACGCCAGCAAGACCTTGATCACCCCGGCTACGCCCGCCGCCGTGGCCAAATGGCCGATGTTAGTTTTCACCGACCCGATGGCACAGAACTGCCGTTTGTCCGTATACCGGCGAAAAGCATTGGACAGCGCTTCGATTTCGATGGGATCGCCCAGTTTGGTGCCCGTGCCGTGTGTTTCGACATAACCGATGCTTTCCGGATTAATCCCGCTCCGCTCATAAACCGCTTTTTCCAGGTCGGTTTGTGACACGGTGCTGGGGGCAGTCATGCCGTTGGTTTTGCCGTCCTGGTTGAGACCGCTGCCCCGGATGACCCCATAGATGTGGTCTCCATCGGCTTCGGCCTGGGCCAGTGATTTTAAGACCAGCACCCCAACGCCTTCCCCCGGCACAAAGCCATCCGCCCCATTATCGAAGGTTTTACACTTGCCCTCCGGCGAGAGCATCCCGGCCTTGCTCGACAAGATATGAAAGTGAGGCGTGGTGGTGATAAAGACCCCACCGGCCAGGGCCACCTCACTTTCGCCCTGCTGCAAACTCTGACAAGCCAGATGAATGGCCACCAACGACGAGGAGCAAGCCGTGTTGATCGCCACCGCCGGCCCTTTGAGGTTGAGCAGATAGGCAATCCGGGCCGCATTGATCGAGGCATCATTGCCCATAAAGGTATGTCCCTCGGTCTCGACCCCGGCTTCTTGCATCTTTTGGTAATAATCACCGCTTTCGCCGCCCAAAAAGACCCCATACGACCGGTTGTCAAGCTGGCGGCGACTGTAGCCGGCGTCTTCCAGCGCCGACCAACACACTTCCAGAAAGAGGCGCTGTTGGGGATCCATCAACACAGCTTCTCGACCCGACAGCTTGAAAAATTGGGGGTCAAAGCAATCAATGTCATCCAGAAAGCCACCCCATTTACTGTAGGTTTTGTTCGGACGAGTCGGGTTTGGGTCGTAATGATCCGCCACCGACCAGCGCATCGGCGGCACTTCGGTGATGGCGCTGCGCCCCTGAGCCAGATTTTGCCAGAATTCGGTCACATCGTTGGCACCGGGAAAGCGACCGGCCATGCCAATAATGGCAATGTCTTGCCACCCATTTTTAGCAGGCTGTGGTTGGGTACTAGACACAACCGGTGTTGCGAATAACGGCCTCGCTACATCGGCGGTGCTGACCACCACCTTGCCGATATTGTGACCCTCAGTCAAATATTGGTAGGCCTGTCGCAACTGGCCAAATGGAAAGACCCGGTCTATCGTCGCCACAATCTGTCCTTCCGCCAGCATAGGGGCCAAGGCTTGCAGATAGGCCCCCACTCGTTCAGGATGGGCTAACAGCAGGCGACGTAAATCAATGGCGTGCAGGCTTTGGTTGTCAACCAGATGAGACAGGTTCAGCGATACGGCTGATTTCAAGCCGGTCATGGCGATTTCAATGTAGCGTCCACCGGGAGCCAGGCTGTCCAGCCCTTTCTGGATATACTCGCCCGACAGTGTGTTTAAGACCACATCGACCCCATACCCGCCTGTCACCCGCCGGATGACCTCAGCAAAGTCCTCCTGGTGGTAGTTGATAACGTGATTGATCCCTCGTTGTTTGAGGTAGGCGCATTTCTCGGCCGAGCCAGCCGTGGCGAAGATTTCGGCCCCGCGCTGTTGGGCCAACTGGACTGCCATCAGGCCCACCCCCCCGGCCGCCGTCTGGATCAACACTTTCTCACCTGGGGCCAGGGCAGCTTTTTCCAGGGCTTCATAGGCGGTCAAAAAGACGACAGGCACAGCACAAGCAGCCTCGAAGTCAATTATCGCCGGTTTTTTGAGGATCAATTCAGCCTGGGTATTGACCACGGTGGCATGGCCGCCCAGGGCGTCCCCCATCAAGCCGATGACCTCATCCCCGGGGGCAAATCCCTTGACAGCCTGGCCAACCTGCTGCACCAGGCCGGCCACTTCAAAACCAGGCACAAAGGGATACTCCGGCATGGTGGGATACAACCCTTTGAGACATAACAAATCTCCAAAATTGAGTGAAAAGGCCTTCACCACAATTTGGATTTCATTCGCCGCAGGGGGTGCCAGATCAATGGTCTCAATGTGCAGCGTCTCCCAGTTGCCAGGTTGCCGGATCACGGCGGCTTGAACCTCCGCAGTGGCCGATCCGGCAGCGCGAACCGATGAAGCACCTGTTCTTTCATTTTCACCACTGGCTGCGGGCCGGCTTTGGACACTAGTTTTAAACAGTGTCTCGACCGGCGTGATCCGGCCAGCAACCGGGATAGATGGCGGCGTGGGGACAATCGGGCCGTTCACGATGGTCGAGCCATATTCGGCCAGGATATAGCCGGCCAGGCGGTGGACGGTTGGGTAATCAAAGAGGGCGGTTGTCCGTAGTTGCTGCCCGATCGCCTGGCTGATCCGGTTAATCAAATCAATTCCTACAATCGAGTCAACCCCGTACTCGGCAAAGGATCGATCAAGTTCGACCTTGTCCGGGCTTAAGCCCGTGGCTCCCATCACCTGTTCAAGGATGCTCTGCTCGATAGCCCTGGTTAATTCAACCGTAGTTTCAGCTTTACCCCGAAATTCGATGGCTTGTGTTTTGGCTGTTATGGATCCGGCGACTGGCGGCTGCCAAATCGCCTCATTCGAAAGCAAACGCTGATCCACCGTTTGAGCCGGTAAGTTCCCCCCGCCTCGTTTGAGCCTGGTAAGGAAAGATATATTGCAGTCCAAAGTGCTTTCTTTAACAAATTGGGTATAGACACCATCGCTTTCAGCCAGGATGATGGCTTGACCGGTTAGGTGTTCAGCTTCCTGGCCGGTCAGATGCACCGGCTTGAAGCCCTCGGCGTTCAACGCTCGCAGCCACTGTTCGGGGCTGAGGAGCGGCGTGTGTTCAATCCGCTGTTCACCATCCTCAAAGGTCCACCAGCCATCCAGCAAACCAAAGGTCAGAGTTGTAAAAGTGGTGAACCGGGTGGTTTCACTGAGAATGAGCAGCCCATTGGCCCTAAGCAGGGTCTTCAGGTTCTTCAGGGTGGCCTGAATATTTTGGGTGGCGTGGACCACATTGGCCCCCAGCACAATCTCAGCCTGGTTGGGATCGAACCCCTGATCGGCCGGTGGTCGCTCGATATCCAATCGCTCAAATTGCATAAAGGCGTATTTGTCCGCGAATTGGCTTTGGCCGTAGCGGGTAAAACCCTGGGAAATGTCGGTGTAGAGATAGTCAATGTGCTCCCGATGCGGCTCAATAGCGGTCACGACAAAGCCCGTAGTGCCGCCGGTGCCGGCCCCAATCTCGACAATCCGGATTTTCTCACCCGCTTTCAAGGCCAGCAAACGTTGTTTGATAGTGCTCTTGATGGCACTGGCGATCAACCGATTGCCATAGTCGGCAACTGGCGTTCCTTGATAGATGCCTTTAACCAGGGCCAGCGAACTGTTGGGAAAAATCACCTCCGTCGCCGGAACCCGTCCCTGCACAATATCCGGCCAGGCTTGCAGACACGTCCCCAACAACATCAGATGGGGCCGCAGCAGCGGATAGTTTTGGGCTAATGCCTCTTGCTGTCGGGCCAGCGTTTGGCGATCTACTGACGCGACACTGGCTAGCGTCCTGACCTGCGTTCCGGTTAGGTTAAGGTAGCCGGCCTGAGCTAAAACGGTCAGACAGGCGTCGTAAAGGCGTTGGTATTTGGGCAGAATATTCAACTGCCGGGCCAGATCCTGCCGGGTATAGATTTCTCCTGCCTGCTGCAACACCCCTTGTTGCTGAAACGTCTGTAACAGACTCATTCGGGCCCAGGCTTCCAACGCCTCAAAGCCGGCTTGTTCCTGCTGCAAAACCGTCTGATCCGGTGCCAGGGTCGGCAAGGTCGCGCTAAGCTGTTCAATCGTCGCTGCCAGAATCGACGCATAGGCCGGCTGCACTACCTCGAATCGGCGCTCGAATTCCACACCCAGTTGCTTGAGAACCGGCTGGTCAGCCTTGATGGCTGCGACCTGAGCCAGTGATCCGGTCAGAATCTGATCAAGAGCCGCCAGTCCATCCTCGACCTCAATTGACCGGATTCCTTGCCAGGCCAGCCGCTGTCGATATGTTTCCGTGGCCACCACCCCGACCGAGCCCCAATAGCCCCAATTGATGACCGTGACCGGGTAGGACCTGATCTGATGGAGATACAGAGCATAGGCATCGACAAAAGTGCTGCCGGCGGCGTAGTTGCCCTGTCCGGCGTTGCCCCACAACGATTGGCTTGATGAAAAAAAGAGCATGAAATCTAGCGGTTCATCCTTAACCACTTCGGCCAGGACCACACTGGCCGTTACCTTGGGAGCCAGGACGGCCTGAAACGTGGCTTCGTCCATCATGCTGATGGTTCCATCTCGCAATACCAGGGCTGAGTGGATAACCCCATTGATCATACCAAACGTTTCTTTGGCTTGCCGAACCACGTCTTGCATCTGGGCCAGATCGGTCCCATCTGCCTGGCAGTACAGATACTCACCCCCGGCAGCTTCAATACGCTTGAGTTGGACTTCCTTCTCCACCGTCATGGCGCTGCGACCGATTAGCACCAATTTGGCCTGGACCTGCTCGGCCAGATGGACTGCCGTTTCCAATCCAATACCCCCAGCCCCGCCCAGAATGAGATACACCCCGCCACGCCGACAGGGTAGATCCTGCACCGCCGGCAAGCTCAACGGAGCTAACCGCCTAACATACCGCACCCCCTGCCGTAACGCGACCGGCCGGCCATATTCCCCTCTTTCCGCAAGGAGAGCGGTTATATCCGCTTCCTCAATGACGACCTGCCCCACATCATTCGTCGTCAGCACAACATCAACACAACTGACCGCGACCGCCGGATATTCTTTGGCCAGACTCATCGTCAGGCCGCTCAACGAGGCGCTCCAGGGCTGAACAATTTCCTGAGGATGGCACTGTTGGGTCTGGTTGGTCAGCACCTTCAGGGCCGAGACGCGGGTCAGCAGTTCATGCTGATCCAGCACTTTGACTAAACGAAATAGGCTGAGGACTCCTTGTTTCTGACTCCGCGCCAGTCCCTGTAAATCCGCCGGATCCGACTGCGCTCCGGCCAATCCACCTAGAAAATACACCGTGTCGATCTCGGTCAGCCCGTTCAGACTCTCCCCCAGACTATTCTCATCGTTCAGGTCAATCTCCCACGCCCCCTCGCTCACCTGGGCCGTCTGGTTACTCAGCAGCAAACGCGCCACTCGCTGCTGAGGATAACGCCCGGCCAGTCCAGTAGCTAATGCTTCCATTGCCTTAGGGGCGATCAGAACGATCACCCCTAAGGCTTCGACTGTGTTGAGCTGCTCTATTGGCAGCGGCAAGCGCTCCCAATAAGGCCGATAATACCAGTCTGGCTCCGCTTGGGAGATGGCTTTAAGGGTAACATTATGAAGCTTGAGACACACCCGTCCCTCTTCATCCAGCAGAGCGATGTTGAAATGGGCGGTGTCCGGTTGAACCGCCAGCCGAGTTACATAAGCATAACCACTGACTGGCAGTGGCGCTAGCAGATCCAACGTATCCAGGGCAAAGGGCAGATACAATTTTGACGGAGAGCCGTCCTCCATTAACCCGATCACGCTCTGCAGCACCCCATCCAGCAGACTCGGAGGCAGGCCATACGTCTCGTTGCTTACCATACTCGGTAGCCGTAGCCGGGCCAGTGCCTCGGTACCGTTTCCAACCACCTCCTCTATAACCTGAAACGTGGGCCCGTAGGTTAACCCTTGCTGCTTAAATCGTCGATAACACGTCTCCCTGGTTTTCTGTTCCGGGCAGCGCTGCCGGATCGCCGCTAAATCGATCACCTGGGCCCCTTCAGCCACCGCCCCAAAGATCAGTTTGCCCTGGCTATGAATCACAGTTTGTCCCGTGTCGTCGAGGCTTCTGACCTCGTAAGCCACCACGCTGTTCTCGGCCGGGTGCAGGCTAAGGTGTGTTTCTAGCAGCACATCCTTAACCACGAGCGGTCTGAGCCAGATCACATCTTTGATCTGGCTCACCGCCCCCTGCTCGACCGCCAGTTCACCGACCACCCGAGCCATTTCCAGGTAAGCTGCCCCCGGCAGCGTTTTCTCTCCCCGCACCCGATGATCTGCCAGAAAGAACTCCACCCCGCTAAAGATAGAACTAAAACGTTGTTCAGTCAGCGTAGAGACATTCCGGTGGACCAACGGGTGGAGCCTGTCAGTTACTAAAGAAGCGCCCTCGGGGTATTGTTCATTGTTGGGTAGCCAATATCGTTCTCGGGCAAAGGGATACATCGGTAAACTGATGCGCTGGGGCTTTTCTCGGCCGTACAGTAAGTGCCAATCAATAGCGACGCCAGATACCCACAGTTGAGCCAACTTATCAAATTCTCGTTTATTAATAACCGCCTTGATAAAAGCAGCCCCTGTTTCACCTTCAAACAACAGGTTTGTGGTCCGTTTGTTAGCCCGGGTATTGCCTTGCCAGACCAGCTCACCTGAAGTTTGTTTTTGGTCGTACTGTCGCAATCGCTCAACCAATTCCTCAATGCTGGACACCACCAGGGCCAACCGCGCTTCCATCGCCTCCCGCCCCACTTGTAACATGTAGGCGATGCCAGTCAACGTCAAAGCAGGCTGCCGGGCCGATGCATTCTCCAGAAATGCCAACAGCTTCCGAGCATACACCCTCAATCGATCTTCATTTCTGGCCGACAGCACAATCACCTGCGGCCCTGTCCCGAATTCCCAATTCCTAACCCCTAACTCCTGATACTCTTCCAGCACCAGATGCGCATATGCGCCGCCAAAACCAAAGGAACTGACCCCGGCTCGACGCGGTGAGCCTGTATTTCGCGGCCATTCAACCGGCTCCCGGTTGATGTAAAAGGGCGATTCCCCTAATTCAATGTACGGATTGAGCTGCTCGAACTGCGGCATGGCCGGGATCACGCCGCGCCGGATCGCCAGCAAGGCTTTGATCACTCCCACGATGCCCGCCGCCCCTTCGGTGTGACCGATATGGGCTTTGGCCGACCCGATCCCGCAAAACCCTTCTTTGGCCGTGTGGCTTCGAAAGGCTTTGTTCAAAGCCGCAATCTCGACCGGATCGCCCAATTTGGTGCCGGTGCCGTGGGCCTCAATGTACCCCAACGTCTCCGGGGCGATCCCGGCTGCTTGCCAAGCCGCCAGGATGACCTTCATTTCACCATCGACACCGGGAGCTGTAACTGAGGGCGTGTAGCCGCCATGCCCCACCGCCGAGCCTTTGATAACCCCATAAATCTGATCCCCATCCCGAACCGCCTGACGCAACGGCTTGAGCAAAACCGCTGCAATCGCCTCGCCCGGTACATATCCGTCGGCACGCTCATCAAAGGTGTGACAGCGGCCCGTTGGAGATAGAGCGCCCAAGTTGCAGAAGTAGCGATAATGGCGCGAACTCAAGAGTAAATTGACTCCTGCCGCAAAGGCCATTTTACATTCACCCTGTTGCAATGCCCGGCAGGCGTAATGCAAGGCAAACAACGACGACGAGCACGCCGTATCGATGGCCAAACTGGGGCCGGTCAAATCAAAGTAAAAGGAAGGCCGGTTAGCCAGCATCGTAGCCGCAGTGCCGGTGGCGTCGTGGCCTTGAACCGTTTTCCCCCGGCGAATCATCTCGTCGGTGTAATCGTGAAAACAAGCCCCGACATAAACCCCGGTATGGGAACCACGAATGACCGCACCATAACCCGCATCTTCAGCCGTGTGGACCAACACCTGGAGCAGAGTGCGCAACTGGGGGTCCATCAGTTCGGCTTCGCGGGGTGAGATGTTGAAAAAACCGGCATCGAATTTATCAACATCCGCGATGAAGCTGCCCCACTTGCAATACAGCTTATCTTCCACTTGAAACGCCGGGTCATACCAGGGACGATAATCAAAATGGTCGGTCGGGATTTCGGTGATCAGATCCGTTTTTTGGTAAAGATGCTGCCCGAAGGTTGCCACATCGGGCGATTGCGGAAAGACTCCGGCCATGCCAATGACGGCAATTGGCTCTGACCGGCTATCTTGTTCAGCAGCTTCTTTATCGTGGTTTTCTCGAGCAAGCGCGCTGGCGGGTGGGACAAATGAGGGGGCGGTTGTTTCCGCAAATCGCACCGCCGGGCGATGGCGTACAGCTTGTTCGCGACCAACCTTTAGAACCAAAGAAAACAGATCCTGATGTTCCTGCGCCAGAAAGGCCGACAGGCGTTCGATATTTTGGTACTCAAAAAAGAGGGTCGGATATAATTCAATCCCCACTTCGACTTCAATCTCTCGAACCAGCATCAGGAGCTGCGTTGAGTCGATCCCTAAATCCATAAAGTTTTCAGTGGTGCTAATTTGATCGGATGCAATGCTCAAAATGGTTTGTAACTTTTGGAGCAGATAGCTCTGAATCGATTTCGCCAAAGCGGACGCAGGCCGATAATCGGATTCTGATGGCGTATCGATTCTGGGCTGCGCTTGTTCCTTGCCTCCCACGACTTCCGGTTCGATCGCCTGCCCCAACCAATAACGTTGACGTTTGAATTGAGTCAGTGGCAAAGGCTGTCGGGTTGACTGGGCCTGATGACCTTCCTCCACGATCAAATGGCAGTTTGTGCCGCCGAAGCCAAAGGATGAAATTGCTCCGATGCGGCGACCGTTTCTCGGTTCCCAATCCCGCAGGCACGTGTTGGGATAAAAAGGCGAGTCCTCAAACTTGAAGCGGGGATGGGGATTCTCGCAGTGGAGCGTGGCCGGGATCTGCTGATGTTGCAAGCTCAAGACCAGTTTGATCAATCCCGTAATGCCCGCCGCCGTCATGGTGTGGCCCAGATTGGATTTGACTGACCCCACCGCGCAAAATTGCTTCTCTGAAACATAGTGGCGATAAACATCCGCAGCCGCTTTGATCTCAATCGGATCGCCGAGCAGTGTGCCGGTTCCGTGCGCTTCCAGATAGCCGATGTCGTCCGGCGTGACATGACTCCGCCGGAGCGCCGCTTCAATCACCGCCATCTGTCCGGCCTGATTGGGAACGGTTAAGCCCATCGTATGACCATCGTTATTCACGGCCGATCCTAAGATGACGGCCAAAATCTGGTCGCCGTCTCGGACGGCCGCATCATAATCCTTCAGTAAAACCAGACCGCCGCCTTCACCCAAAGCAAAGCCCTTAGCCCGTTGATCAAAGACATACGTTTTGCCGTCGTCCGAGAGCACCTGAGCCTGACTAAACCCGATATGATTAAAGTCGTCAACCATCAAGTAGATGCCCCCGGCCACAGCCAATTCCGTCTCACCGTTTATGATACTCCGGCACGCATCATGGACGGCCACCAATGACGATGAACAGGCCGTATCGAGAGTCTGCGCCGGCCCCTTAAAATCAAAAAAATCTGAAATCCGGGCCGCGATCATATTGCTAATCGAATTGACGATGGTATGCTGTAAAGCCGCCGGCGGTATAAGATTATAAAAATTGCGGACGTAGCTGTTATCCTTGGCTCCGATGAAAACGCCGGTGTTTGTCCCGACCAATTCCGCCGCTCGATAACCGGCATTATCCAACAAGGTTTGGGCCAGTTCCAACATAATCCGATGCTGAGGGTCTACGCTGATCGCTTCGTCATCGGATATACCAAAAAAACCGGCGTCAAACAGATCGATCCCGTTTATGAACGCGCCATAGGCAGGGTAATGGCCCGCCTCCGCCGAATGGAACGCGCCTGACTGCCGACGCTGAGCCGGAATCGTCGTAACCAGATCACGACCGGCTGCTAGATTGTCCCAAAACTGGTCAGGGGTGTCCGCTTGGGGCAAACGACACGCCTGGCCAATGATCGCCACCTTACCGGAACGGCTGCCGACAGGCTGAGAAAACCGACTTTGCGGTCTCAATTTCGGGCGGGTGTTTTCCAACGGCGAACGCGACCTGCTCCCCGGTTGGCCCGCTATTGAGACCTGTTGTGGGTCTCCATTCTTCTGCGACAAATCCGGCTCAACAACGCCTTCGACCATAAGATAGCCGGCCAAGGCTTCGATGGTGGGATAGTCCAAAATGGCGTTTGGAGTGATCGCGATGTTGTATTTCTCTTCTAATTTATTGAGCAACGCCATCATTAAGATCGAGTCGAGGCCATACTCCACCAGAGGGACCTCAATATCCAGGTCTGCCTGGGTAACTTCTAAGAGTTCTGCGCCTATTTCGAGCAGCTCTTGCTTTATTTGTTGGGCTGCTTGAGCAACATCGCTGGCTAGTGTCACGGTCGGCATATCGCGGCTACGCCTACTGTTGGTTTGATCGACACCCAAATACTGACGAATTTTCTCACCGTCACCGTGGGCAACCAGCACCTGACCATACTCCGATTGAGCCAGCAGTTGCTCAAACATCTGCAATCCCTGCTCAGTCGATAATGCCGCCATTCCGGTTCGTGAGATCAACCACTTTTCGGCTTCTGCATCAAGCTGCATACCGCCGGCTTGCCACAGAGGCCAATTGATGGCCAGCGTCCGGCCGGATCGTTGGCCTCTGTCGACTAACGCCTGCCGATGGCGGGCGTATTCATCCATAAAGGCATTGGCGGCGGCATAGATGCTCTGCCCCACATTGCCTGTTACACCGGAAACGGACGAAAACAGCGCCATGAAATCCAGCGCTTCGGCCTGGGTTGCGAGGTCGATGTTGACCGTTCCGGCCACTTTCGGGGCCAGCACGGCCTCGATCTCCGTCACCGTTTTCTTAAGGATAAAGCTATCCCGGATGACCCCCGCGCTGTGAATGATGCCGTTTAATCCTCCATAGTGAGTTTTAATACTTTGAACCACTCGCTCGACATCAGCCGGTTTGCTCACATCAACTTGACGATAATCGATCGTGACACCCGGTTGAGTCATACGCGCCAACGTGGCTTGGCCAGCGTCATTGAGCGGTGACCGGCCGCTTAAGATGACCGTAATTCCCTGGCCATATTCCGCCAGGTGTCGAGCAAAAATTTGGCCCAGGCCGCCCAGGCCGCCTGTGATCCAATAGACTCCTCCCGGCTTGAGATAAGCTCGCCTCTGATCGCCTGACGCTAATTCAATCTGTTTTAAGGATTTAACCCGTCGAGCGCCGGTTTCATCATAACGCACTTCCACATCACCGAACATCTCGGGGCGGATTTCGCGGCGTAGAATAGCTATGAGATTGGCGGCAACCGGATTAACAACGGTAACGAGCTTGCCCTGAATTTTAGGGTGTTCCAGTCGGGCGCTCTTCAACAGCCCCGTCAGAGGGGCGTAGAGATAACGCGGGTTGGTTTCCGAAGCCAGAACTACGACCCGGGTCTGCGTTCCAGGCTCTTTTTCGGCAGTCGCTTTGAGATGGTCCCATAAGCTTATCGTCAGGGTCGTGACCTGCTCGACTATATCCGAATCGGATCCCGGCGCTAGCACGATAACCTGAGCATTTCCAAAGCCGGTTTTGATAGATTCAACCAGGCTCCGGGGCAATCCGGCGATCATCAGCAGTAGGTTGGCTTGTGCTATGCTTTCGGCTTCGCCATCCCCTTCAGCCATCGTTTTGACCGGCCAGGTCGGCGTACAATAGATCGGTTTGGATTTCTGGCCGGCTGTCTCGGCTTTCGGTTGCGCCGGCACGGCTCTGACTGTAAATTCCTTAAAAAAGAGCCGGACACGACCCTGCGCATCGGCCACAGCGATGTCATATTTCACAATGGCTGCTTCGGGATCAGGTGAGCCGGTCGCCCCAGAGTTGGCGCTGTAGGTGACGTAAGCATAGGCCTCATCGGGGAACGACCCATAAAGCCGAATCTCCTGAGCGGCAAAGGGGAGATAGAGTTTAGTATCAGCTCCGTTTGATCGGCTCAGCTTCATACCCATAATCGTTTGGAGGGCGCCGTCCATCAAACTGGGATGCAGATCATAGCCATCTTTCTCTTCCCATAAACCAACCGGCAACCGCAGCCGGGCCAGCGCTTCGTGGCTATTGCCGATTATAGAAATAATCGGTTGGAAATCGGGACCGTACTCCAGCCCCTTTTGTCTAAATTGGTGGTAACATGCCTCCGGGGTCGGCTTTTCGATGCAGCGTTCCCGAATGGCTTTGAGATCGAGCAGGGGGGCATCACCAAAACTGAACTTATTGCCAAAGTTGAGTTTGCCCTGTGCATGGATTGTGGGATGATTATCTCCATCGGCGCGGCTAATTTCATAACGCACCTCGCCGGTTTCGTTCGGGTAAAGATTAATCCGGATGTCTGCCGGTTGCTCCTTAACCACAATGGGACTGGCCCAGATCACGTTTCTAAACAAGACCACCGGCTGGTTTCCGGCAAGCTCTGCCGCCGCTCTCGCCATTTCCAGATAGGTCACCCCCGGTAATGTCTTTTCGCCCCGTACTCGATGATCTTTCAGAAAAAATTCCTCACCGGTCAATGTCGAACTGAACTGCTGTCCCGTAAACGTCGAGGTATTCCGGTGAACCAAGGGATGAAATTGGAATGAAGAATGAAGAATGGAGAATGGAGAATCATTTATTTCATTTCTCATTCCGCGTTGAGGCTTGGGGAGCCAATGTCGCTCGCGGGCAAAGGGATAGGTCGGTAAACTGATCCGTTTAGGTCGTGGCTGTTCATAGAGCAGTTGCCAGTCAACAGAGACCCCTTCAATCCATCGTCGAGCCAATGTTTCGAGATCACCCTGACCAGCCACTTGATTGACTGTCTTCGGCGCTTCATCGACTTCGAGCGACAGCGCTAAACGATTCTTGATCTTTTTCAGTGTACCCACATAGATACCGTCCGGTATTTGTTCATTGGTCAGATACTGTTTGAGCTTCGTTCGTACATCCGTTAGATTGGCTGTGATCAAGGCCAGCCGGCTCTCCATTGCCTCCCGACCTATCTGTAATGTATAGGCCAAATCGGCCAGGAGGGTGGTCTGATCGCTGCTTGCATCATCTACCTGACGTTCTACAAAATCCAACAATTTCCTTGCATACAGCTTGAGCCGCTCGTCATCTCTGGCCGACAGCACAATCAAGTGTTCTCCTGACCCCTGACCCCTGACCCCTGACCCCTTAGAAAGATACTCCTCCAACACCACATGCGCATTCGCGCCGCCAAAACCAAAAGAACTGACTCCGGCTCGCCTGGGGATAGGCTGGTCGTTCTCGTCCGTCAATGTCTGCCAGGGTTGAGTTTGTGTCACTAAATAAAACGGGCTGTCCTTCAAGTTGATATAGGGATTCTGCTGTTCAAAATTGATCGTGGCCGGCAGTTGTTTGTGTTTAAGCGCCAGCAGTACTTTCAAGACTCCGGCGATGCCTGCGGCTGCCTCCAGATGGCCGATATTACTCTTGACCGACCCTAGACCGCAGTGGGGGGTGGCCGGTCGTTTCTTCGGCCACTGTTGGTACAGCCGCGCAAAGGCTTGCTTTAAGCCGTTGATTTCAATGGGGTCGCCTAAAGCCGTGCCGGTTCCGTGGGCCTCGATGTAGCTGACCGTGGCCGGATCAATCCCGGCTTGGTGGTACGCCTTGACCAATAGTTCGGCCTGAGCTTTCGGATTCGGCGCGGTCAACGAGTTGGTCCGCCCGCCGTGGTTCTCCGCCGTGGCTTTGATCACGGCATAGATATGATCCCCATCGGCCTCGGCCCGGCGCAGCGGTTTTAAGAAGATTGCGCCCACCCCTTCGCCACGCACATAGCCGTTGGCCCGCTGATCAAAGGTCTTGCAGCGACCATCCGCGCACAACATCCCAGCCTGGCTGAAAGAGATATAGAGTTGGGGTGACAATAAGGCATTGACCCCACCCACCAGGGCCATCTCACACGTACCCGTTTGCAGCGCCTGCACAGCCCGCTGCAAAGCCACGAGCGAACTCGAACAGGCAGTATCAATCGACTCGCTGGGACCGTGGAGATTTAAGAGATAAGAGACCCGGTTTGCCAAAACGGAGCGGTTTAAGCCCGTGCTCAGGTGGGCTTGAACCCGAACCTGATTGTTCTGGAGCAAATCCTGATAATCACCGGTCGAGACCCCGACAAAGATGCCGGTGTGGGTGCCGGATAGGCTGTCGGCCCGATAGCCCGCATCTTCGATACATGTCCAGGCAGTTTCTAAGAAAATGCGCTGCTGCGGATCCATTACCTTCGCTTCACGCGGTGAAATCCTAAAAAAGGGCGCGTCGAATTTATCCACATCGGGCATAAAGCCGCCCCATTTGACGTTTGTTTTGTTGATTTGGGTCTGGGGATCGCCATAAAAGGCGCGCCAATCCCAGCGATCTGGGGGAACTTCGGTGATGAGATCGTCGCCGTCGACCAGGTGCTGCCAAAAACAGTCCAGGTCTGGCGATCCCGGCAGCACCCCACTCATACCGATAATGGCAATCACTTCGGCTGGCGCTTGAGGGATTGAGGTCGTCACCATGTCGACAGCAGCTTGCTCCGTGACCAACTCGGCATTGATGTGGGCCAGCGCCTGGCGATCATCGGGTGTCAATGACGCCGGGGATGAGCCTGATGCCGATCCTATGAGGCTGCCGGCCTGTCCACGGTCTGAGGAAATAGAACTTTGATAATAGCGGGCCAGGCCATCGCCGTGGTTCTGCAATAGATGGGCACACAATAAGCCCAGCGTGTTGTACTCAAAAAACAAGGTCGGCATGAGGTCAAGCGCATAGGTTTCATTGAGCCGGTTCGCCAACGCGATAAAGGTCATCGAGTCAAAACCATACTCATCCAGGATTTCATCTTCGGAGAACTCCTCAGCCTCAATTTTTAGCAGGCCGGCCATCATTTGCGCGAGGTCTGTTTGCAACATCTTACGCAAAAGTTGTGGCTCAATTTCTTTTGAAGCCGAGGTTGTCCTATCGTTGGGAGCGGGCTTGATGACAATAGGATTAGAATGGGGGCGTTGGGAGGCTAGATCGGGCTGCCCCCCTTTATCTTTCTGCGGTATCCAATATCGCTGTTTCTCAAAGGGGTAGGTAGGCAGTGAAATCCGTTGACAGGTCTCACCGGCGTATAAATCAGCCCAGGCTAATTCATAACCGTGGACAAACAAATCGGCTAAAGCCAGCAGTTTTTCTCGATATGCGGCTTCGCTTAAATCATGAACGGTCGAGATTTCCTTGAGAAGAAACGCCCCAAACTGTTTCAAAGCGGGACGTCGTTCGGGGAATGGCGCTGTTCCTTCATAATAGTGATAACCCTCTACCGAGTCCCCGTCCTGAATGCGCTTGAGCTTGTCTTTTAAATCGTCAATATCTTTAATCACCAGCGCACACCGCACCGAAAAATGACTTCGCCCCAGGTGAAGCGTGTAGGCTATATCTTGAATACACGGTTCTTTTCCGGCTTCCTCGGCTAACCACACCGACAGATCAGCCAGCCGGCGTTGTAGGATCGCCCCGTTTTTGCCCGACAAGACGACGAGATAACAAGGCCGCGCCGGTTCTTTTATTTCAACCGGCTCACAAGGCGCCTCCTCCAAGATCATAAACGCGTTGGTTCCGCCGATGCCCAAACTGTTAATCCCGGCTCGTCTGGGACCGATCGCTCGCTGCCATTCTCGTAATTTTGTATTGATATAAAAGGGACTGTTTTCAAAATCGATTTGGGGGTTGGGTCTTTCAAAGTTAATTGTGGGCGGCAGCACCTTGTGCTTTAACGATAGCGCTACTTTAATCAGGCCGGTAATTCCTGCCGCCGCATCGAGATGCCCGATGTTGTTCTTGACCGATCCCAGACCACAGAACCCTTTTTTGTCCGTCGAGGTTCGGAAAGCCTGAGCCAAGGCTTTGACTTCAACCGGATCGCCCATAGCGGTTCCTGTACCATGGGCTTCGATAAAACTCAGGCTTTCCGGCTCGACCTCGGCCACGGCCAGGGCTTCGAGCATACAGTTGACTTGTCCGGCCAATTTGGTCGCCATGTAGCTCGTTTTTTCGCCGCCGTCGTTGTTGAGCGCCGAACCTTTGATCACGGCATAGACGGAGTCGCGATCCTCTACCGCTTTTTCCAGCGGTTTTAGCAGAACAAGACCAAGCCCGCTGCCAAAGATAGTGCCCTGCGCTTTTTCATCAAAAGCCCGAATATGCCCATCCTTGGAAAAAATATTCCCTTTTTCCCAAACATACCCGGCGTAATGGGGGACGCGAATGCTGACCCCGCCGGCCAGAGCCATATCACACTCCCCGCTCAAGAGGCTCTGACAGGCCAGATGCACCGCCACCAGCGACGTCGAGCAAGCCGTTTGAACCGCGATACTGGGGCCGCTTAAATTCAATTTGTACGAAATGCGCGTGGTTAGGAAATCTTTATCATTACCCAGGTGATGATAGCTGCCCGTTGCCCCGCGAGCGGCAGGATTATGCTCAAGGTAGGACAGCAGGTAACTTGAGATAGAGCCACCCGATCCGGCATAGACGCCGATAGCGCCCGGATATAAATCCGGTGAATAGCCCCCATCTTCCAGCGCCGCCCAGGCGCATTCCAGCAGGAGACGGTGCTGCGGATCCATCGCTTCGGCTTCGCGCGGTGAGTAGCCAAAGAAAGCCGCGTCAAAGGCATCGACATCCTGCAAAATGGGTGAGGCTTTGACATAGTCTGGATGACGGACGATAGCCGGGGGAATGTCGGCCTTGATCAACGCCTCCTCGCTGAAAAAGGTGATGCCTTCCTTGGCCTCGACCAGGTTCTGCCAAAATTCGCGTATATTGTTTGCGCCCGGAAACCGTCCGGCCATACCAATAATCGCAATATCGCTGGACCTTATCGGATGATCAGGCGTAGGGTTCATTACATTCCTTCCTCTTTGAGCAAAACAAGGTTCTTGTAATCGGGTTGCCCCGGCTGAGCTAGCGCAACCGCTCATTCCTCGCTTTTTTTCGCAATGCGCCCTGTCGAACTCGGGAGCCGTTCCGCCGCGCCTCAGCCCGTTGTTGGCCTTGCTCCAAATCCGGAGGCGCTTCCTCAGCCGGGCTGCCTTCCCTTCCCCGCCGGTAAGCCGTACACAAATCGCCCACTGTCCGCACATCAGTGATGGCAACCAAATTGGAGCTAAAGGGATCGACGCCCAGCTTTAGTTCCAGGATGGCTAAAATCCGAGCCAGGTCGAGCGATTTGAAGCCTAAATCATCAACCAATTTCTGAGAGTCGTGTAGGGTCACAACTTCAATCGATTCTTCTTGAGCAACAGCGAGAATCACATTGCGAATAATCTGTTCTAAATTTTCCATCGTTTTCTCCTCGAAAAATGGGATTTAGGGATTGGGAATTAGGAATCAGAGGCAGGTTAATTCCTGGCTCCTGATTTTCAGGAAGTAAAAGGTCAACAGGTTACTCCCCCATCGACCACAATCGTCTGACCGGTGATAAAGTCGGCTTGGGGCGACATTAAAAACGCGATGACCCCAACCAAATCCTCAACGGTACAGAGTCGCTTCAAAGGGGTTCGGCGGATAATGGCGGCTTCCAGTTTGTCCGTGATATGCTGCGTCATATCGCTGGCAAAATAGCCCGGTGCGACGGCGTTGACGCGGATGCCTTCCGGCCCCATTTCTCGAGCCAGGCTGCGGGTCAATCCATCCAGAGCGGCTTTGGTGGCGCTATAAACCGCCACCCCCGGATGCCCTCGCAGACCGTTTATCGAGGAAATGTTGATCACACACCCCTCTTTCGCCACCAGCATACTTTTGAGGCAAATGCGGGTTAGGTGGATGACCGCTTCGAGGTTGAGGGTCAGGCAGCGATGGATATCGCTATCCGGCGTCATTGTCAGAATACCGTCAATGGCGATAGCCGCATTATTAATGAGAACATCGATCCGGCCATAGCGGTCAATCACCGCCAGGGCAAACTGCCTAATCTGCTCAAAATCGGTCCCATCGACCGGTCGCCAAAAGAAGGATTCGGCGTCCGGGTCACGCCTGAGACAATCTTCGATAAATGGCGTCGCCGACCGACTAAAGGTGGCCACGATATGACCTGCCTTCAGAAAGTCGGCCACGATAGCCTGCCCCAACCCCCGGCTGCCGCCGCTGACTATGACAACTTTGCCTGTTTGACTCATAAGACCTCTGTTTGACGCCTGATCTTCTTAAAGCGATCACTATAAAGTTCAGAAAAAACAAGCTGCACAGCGACCGGAACTTTGAAAGGAGCCAGATGTTTCTTGCAAAACATGCGAACCCGTTTCTCCAGGGCTTGATGATCTTCCGGTTGGCAGAGTTCTACCCGCGCCATCACCACCTGACCTATCAGCGGATTGGCTTTTCCGAACACCGATACGTCTTTGATATTGTCCATCTGGAGAATGACATTTTCCACCTCAGCCGGAAACACCTTTTCCCCACCCACGTTGATGAGTTCAGACGCACGGCCCAAGATGCGTAGATAACCATTTTTCTGTTCCACGGCATCGCCCGTGTTAAACCAGCCATCCTCATCAAATGGTGAGGGCGCATTTAGATAGCCCAGCATGGCGGTTTCGGTTCGAACCCACAGCACGCCCTCCACCACGCGACACTCACACCCGTTGTTGCCGACATTGAGCCACAGCGAATCGGACATCGCCGGCTTGGTGGGCAAAATACCGAGTTCGGTTAGACCATAGAGCTGCCTGAATTTTACGTTGGGCAGCATCTTGCTTATGGCGCTGAGAGTCGTCGCCGGCATCGGTTCCGCCCCATAACTCACCACCTCCAGCGACGAAAGATTGTAGACCTTATGGCTCTCAGACAACAAGAGCATGTTCAGAAAGGTTGGTGTGGTGGGCAGTAATTGAACCTGGTGCTGTTCAATCGCCCGGCAGACATTATCGACCGTTCGCTGAGGTACATTGATCACGGCGCCGCCAGAGCACAGCATTTGGAATAAAGTATTAATGCCGCCGATATGGTCCAGGCGTAGAAAGGTCAACGCCCGGTAGGGTTTGCCCGGCTTCTTAAATTTATCCAGTATCTTGTGGAAATAATGGATGGACGCCTTGGGGATTCCGGTTGAGCCGGACGAAAAGATGATGAGGCCAGGCTCATCGTTCGCACGCAAGCGTTGCAGCAGGGGGTGGTCAGCGCTGGGGTTTCCTTGAGCGAAACGCCAGGCTCCCGCGTTATCAAACTCAAAAATAGCGCTTGTACAGGCGGCTTTTAGGTAGTCTTCCCGTTTGGAACCGACCGATGATGTAAGCGGCACGACAATATTCCGGTTGGCAATCAGGGCCAACAGCAGCATAATGGTGTCCGGCAAAAAATCGCCTGATAGCGCCACACACTGGCCTGGTGCAAGCTCTTGTTCGGCCAGAATTTGCTGCCATTGGGCTACGCCATCAAGCATTTGCCGATAGCTGTACCGTTGATCCTGCCAGATAAGGGCCAGCCGGTCTCCAAATGCTTGCAGTCGGTCAAATAACCAGTCACTTGCCACTTGGGATACACCTCCTATTCAATCATGTGTCATCACGGTAAATATCAATCATCACGACGTCCGGCCAAAATCGAGCTAAGGAACGGAGCGCCTCGCAAGCGAAATTACCAAGGTTTTGTAGTGTCTCGTCGAGGTTAATTACGACGGAGTCGATATGCTCTTTGTCGATGTTTAAGGGCGGTTGAAGCCGAAGAACATGACCGGCCTCAACCACAATATAGTCATAATTCAGGGAGAAACACCTTCGGCTCCCATTAGTGAGAATTAAACGCGTCAAACTCGTGGGTCATTCTAATCATAGCAAATTTGGAAGGCGTTGTCTGTCCGATATTTGGGACAATTTTGTCCCATAATCTGGACAATTTTATCGATTGGTTCGAACATCGGTGCCCAGAATAGGTGTCTCAGAAGATGATTCGCTTGTATCGATCGCAGTAGCTTAATGGATCGTGATCGGGTATAATCGACTGTGTATCGACAGAATGAGGTAATGATGGCAAACTATGGTCGCTTAGTTCTAATATCGCCGGATGGTACTGAACATGACATTCCCCTAATCACTTCTGAACTTACCCTTGGTCGGGATGAGAGCAATGATATCGTGCTGGCCGACCCCAAAGTGTCTCGTCTGCACGCTCGGGTGGAATGTGGTGATCAGGGTTGTGTCTTAATCGACGAAGGTTCAGCGAACGGCACCTTCGTCGAGGGGGAAATCATCGAGCGGGTGACTCTCCATCCGGGCAGCCTGATCAATCTGGGCAACAGCACACTGCGTTTTGAGCCACCTGCGACAGGTCGTCGCAAACGGGCCAGGCCGGGAACAGCCGACCGGCAGTTGCTGCATCAATTTCTCGATGAGATCGCTCAGGGGCCGGAGTCTTCCGAATCGCTCGATAAAAATGACTCCCTGCGGGACCGACTGGTGCGCGTGCCCCGATTGGTTATCTACACGCCCACCCAAACTTGGGAGCATCGACTCCAAAACCAGGATCGTTGGACAGTGGGTCGCAGCAAGGATAACGATATCGTGATCGACCACCAGAAAGTGTCTCGCCAGCACGCCCAAATCGAGCGAGAGGGAGATGCCTTTGTCATTCGAGATTTGGACAGCGCCAACGGCACCTTTCTGGGCCAACAACGCATCGATCAGCACACCTTGCGCCATGCCGACACCTTGAATGTGGGCCACGCCCAGATCATTTTCAAAGATGTTGCCCAAATCGACCAGGCTGTGGCGGCTCCTAAAACAACACATGCCCCGGTGATTGTTGTACCGGGCAGCTTGGGATCGGCTTTGTGGCGTGGTTCTGAGAAAATTTGGCCCAGTATGCGAACGGTGTTGAGCCATCCGGAGAAGTTTGAATTTTCACCGGACAATCCCATCGAAGCCCGAGGCATTGTCAGCGAGGTGGTGGTCGTGCCTAAGCTGTTTGAAATTGAGTCCTATGACCGGATTGGCAATCATCTGGAAGCGGCCTTAGGTTACACTCGGGGGCAAGACCTGCTCGAATTTGCCTACGACTGGCGAGGTGATGTTCGGCTGGCCGCTCAAAGTCTGGCCGAGACGGTGGAGCAGTGGGACCCAGCCGTTCCGGTCGTCATCATTGCACACAGTCTGGGCTGCCTGGTCACTCGCTACTATGTCGATTGCTTGGGTGGTCAGCGGCGGGTCAAACGATTGATTTTGATGGGTGGGCCAAACTACGGCGGGCCAACGACTCCTTTAATGCTCTTGCCGGACTCCCTCTCTCTCTTGCCGCGTTTTTTTACTGCTTTAGGTGGTGCCTTAAACCAGAAAGTCTTGCGCATTTTTGCCTCATTTCCAGTAGGCGCTCAAATGTTACCTACCTATCCCGCCGTTTTTGACCAGCATGGTCAGCCACTCGATTTATATGAAGACCGGTCGTGGCTGCCTCCGGATGAGCAGGCTCGCTTGCAAGCCGGCTATGAACTTCATCAGAGCCTGAACCACAAGGCAACTGTACCGACCACCTGTATCTTTGGCTACGGCTCACAAACCATCACCCGGTTGAACGTTGAGCGGGATAAAGAGGGCCGGTGGCAGAAGGTAGACATCGTCAGCACCAGTGAGGGGGATGGCATCGTCCCGGCCCAAAGCGCCATTCTGGAAGGGGCTGAGATCCATCCGGTTCGCCAAGGACACAACCAGCTTTATGTGGATCAGGATGTGTTGATGCGCTTGAATTATGAGTTGGTCGGTTAAGCTTAAATTACAAACTATGATGAAGGATTTTTTATGAAACCGGCCCCCGATCTGCGCAAATGGATATATCGTCCCCGGCCAAATCCCCAGGCTCGGCTCCGGTTGATTTGCATTCCCTACGCCGGTGGCGGGGCTTCAATTTTTCGAACTTGGCCGGCTCATTTGCCTAACGATGTTGATGTCTGGGCTGTTCGCTTGCCCGGACGTGAAAATCGATTAACTGAAACGCCGCATAGTCGTATCGCACCCTTAATTGAAGATCTAACGGCGATGCTTCGTCCGCATTTGACCGTACCCTATGCCCTGTTTGGTCACAGTTTGGGAGCACTGATTAGCTTCGAGCTGGCTTGCCGGGTACGCCAGGAGCACCTCCCCAGCCCGGTTCACCTCCTTGTCGCGGGCCGGCAGGCACCCCAGATACCCGATCCGGATCCGCCGATTCACCATTTGCCTGAAGCTGAGTTTATCGAGCAGGTCAAGCACTACAACGGCATTCCCGAAGCCATTTTTCAAGAGCCGGAGTTACTCCAATTAATGGTACCGCTGCTTCGCGCTGACTTTGCAGTCAATGAGATGTACCGCTACACACCCCGAGCACCGTTAGACTGTCCGATATCGGCCTTTGGCGGTGAAAAAGATGCTACAGTGCCAGTGGACGATCTAAGGGCCTGGCAAGTTCAAACCACGCATCGCTTCAAGGCTCGCCTCTACTCGGGTGACCATTTCTTTCTCCGGTCCGCTGAGGCGTCACTGCTGCACGATGTAATGCTCGATTTGACTTCGGTGCAGTAGGGCTACGTCCGATCTTCAAAAGATTGGCTCAGAATCGATTTTCCCTGCAAATACCCCATATTTCTGGATTGCCCCATTTTCACTATAATAGTGGCCATAACGTCCTCAAATATTGCCCTTTCAATTGACTGGGTAGCGCAACATTAAACCGTGGCGAGAGGTAAAGACCCCAGGTTTTTG
>JAGRBY010000500.1 GCA_020433835.1 Anaerolineae bacterium
TCCCTCCCAAAGGGAGGGACTTGCCCGGTTCTCCCCCCTTTGGGGGGAGTTAGAGGGGGGCTAATCCCACCTGCATAAGTCATACTTATAACGTGTTTGGGCGCGTTGAGGTTCCGTTCGGAATAGGGAGAGAGGGGATGAGCACGCTTTGCCACCGTATATGGTAGCACGGACAAAGCAAAATTACTAGATTAGCGGCTGATAACTCACCGACAGTTTGGGCGACGGTTGGGCGTGGGAGAACGGGACGAAGGAAGATACCAGATGAATAAATAGACCAAAAATCTATGAATTCCGTTAGAATTTCCCCCAGACCTATTGACGAATAATGAAAAACCCGTTAAAATTTTCTTCTATCCCTACTTAACGTAAAAACTACAACTTGTGATGTGGGCTAACCGTCGAACCGTTTACCTCTCTTCTCGCAAGAGCGGCAAAATACTTTTATAGCCGGCACAAGGAAGGTACGAATAGAGAATATCGTAAGTCACTTTTATTACTTTACGACAAAAGCCGCACCAATAGCGCCTTGCTACATTTCTTCTTGTGTGTGCAGCATAGTACCCAGGTAGATACCATTTTTTCCCTGTGACCTAAAAATCTATACATTATCATTCGGATAGATAGGCATTGTGAGACCTGTACGTCTCTGGGCGTTCTACTGCCCCAACATATCGTCTCTTTGCAACCTTATTTTGTAGGGCAAACTTAAGTTCGCCCTATACTGGCCCTGTTCATAGAACAAGTTGTTAAATTGTTGTGTTTTAGGATAAACGAGAGCACAAAGTGCTAATTTGCGCTACAAAACGCCTAATTTTGTGCCAACTTCGTCAGTTCTATGCTATAAAACACGTCACAAATGCGTAGGAGGATATTGCTTATCGAGAAATAGGTCACCGAACAAGTTCGACGACGGAATAAAGTTTCGATCATGTCTGCCAAGAAGCAAATCCATGCAAATTATCTATTATAAAGTATCAAAGAGGAGACTTAGATAGAATGAAGAAGCATTTACTTTTTCCCGCAGTTATGGGAACATTATTAGCCATTGTGATCAGCGTTACGTTTGTGTCGGCCGCGGTTGAGGTTGACACGGAGGCGCTGCGCGATGCCGTTACGGTTGATGGTGTTCGCGCTCACCAGCAAGCGTTACAAAGCATTGCCAACGCCAACGGCGGCATCCGCGAAGCCAGTTCACCGGGTTATGACGCATCGGTGGACTACGTTGTTGAACAGGTAACAAACGCCGGTTACGAGGTTACCGTTCAGGACTTTGAGTACCCCTATTTCGAAGAGCGAGAGCCGGCCACCCTCAAACAGACCGCGCCGAGTGAAGTAGAATATGAATATCTGGCTGATTTCTATACGATGGACTATTCCGGCAGTGGTGAGGCAACCGCGCCTCTTCAGGCGGTTGACCTGATACTGCCGCCCGCCGCTGCCGCCAATACCTCAACCAGTGGCTGTGAGCCGGAGGATTTTGACGACTTCATCGCGGGCAACATCGCGCTGATCCAGCGGGGAACCTGTACCTTTGCCCTAAAAGCTGAAAATGCGAGAGATGCCGGAGCGGTTGGGGTTATTATCTTCAACGAAGGCCAGCCGGGTCGTGAGGATTTGTTTGGCGGGACGCTGGGTGGCCCCATTGATGGCGTTCCTCCTGTATTAAGCGCCAGCTTTGCCTTTGGCACGACGTTGAATGATTTAATTAGTGATGATTTTAGGCTGACTATTAAAGTCGATGCCTTTTCCGAAATCCGCACCTCGAAGAACGTGCTGGCTGAAACGCCGGATGGGCGCGATGACCGGGTTGTTGTGGTTGGTGCCCACCTGGATTCGGTGCCGAACGGCCCTGGCATTCAAGATAACGGCAGCGGCTCGGCTGCCATCCTGGAAATCGCTTTGCAAATGGCCGCCCTGGACATCGAGCCGCGCAACAAAGTTCGCTTTGCCTGGTGGGGTGCTGAAGAAGCCGGGCTGCTTGGCTCACAGTACTATGTCGACCACTTAAGCAGCAGACAGATTAAAGACATCGCCGTTAACCTCAACTTCGATATGATTGGCTCGCCCAACTACGTGCCCTTTGTCTACGATGGCGACGGCTCGGCTACGGACACGTCCGGCCCCAACGGCTCCAAGAACATCGAATCAATCTTTCTGGAGTACTTCGATGAGGTGGCCCAGGTTCCGGTCAAACCGACCGCCTTTGATGGTCGCTCGGACTACGGTCCCTTCATTGAAGTGGGTATTCCGGCCGGCGGTCTCTTTACCGGCGCTGAAGAAATCAAGACCGAAGAAGAAGCCTCTGTCTATGGCGGCACCGCCGGGGAAGCGTACGACCCCTGCTACCACCAGGCTTGCGATAACTTCGATAACATCAACCTGGAAGCCCTTGACATCATGTCTGACGCCGCCGCCCACTCGGTTTTGACCTTTGCCCAAACCACGTCATCCGTGAACGGCACGGATAAGGGTAAAGGCAATCCTAAATTTGCCGAGGCAATGGATTACAAAGGCTCGCATCTAAAGAAGTAATCTTTACCATTAAGGAATACAAAACGGGGACAAGCATGGTGTCTTGTCCCCGTTTTTTGGTGGTGGTACGATAAAAGAGGCATATTTTGCCCTCACCCCGTCGCTAACGCGACTCCCCTCTCCCTGAGAGAGAGGGGTTGGGGGTGAGGGTAATTTTCACGAAAGTCCTTCGAGCACCGGCCCAAAATCATCTCGGCAATTGTGGCTACTTACTACGTAACGTTCTGCACCACAACCTCAGCCGAGCCGTTGAGGTCAACGGTGCCGGTGGGCGTATCGGCCGATTCGGTTTCGGGGGTGGTGCTGGTTTCCGGAGCGGTTTCTTCGTTAGCTTCGGTCGATTTGGTCGAGCGGACAACCACATCAAAGCCCCAGCGCTTCAGATCGAGGGTAATGGTGTGGTCATAGTGCAACACAATAATTATCGCCGCCGCCAGACGCAGCGCTTCTCTTAGCCGCTGGAAAGAGGTATCGCGGGCAATACGGCTGGTAGTCCGTTGCGACATACTGCTCTTGCAGACCTTTTGGGTGGCAATCCACTGGTCGCGCACGTCCGTCACCTCGGCCAGCGAGGGCGGCTCGAAGCGCTCTTCCGCCGAGCGGGTTTCTTCTTTGGCGATATAGGTATTTAAGACCCGCATAATCTCTTTTCTATTCTTGGGGAACATAATGTTGCGGGTGGTTTGCTTTACTTCAAAGCCCCAGGCTTCGGCTTGTTCGGGTGTTTCCCAAAAAGTGTCTTTGAGCATGTGCTGGATACGTTTGAGGTACTGACGAACTTTCTTTTCAAGGCGCTTGATACTTTCCGAGGCAATGGTGCGTTGGGCTTCGCTGCTGTGAAATTCAGTGCTGTGAGGACGACATTCTTGCAGCAGCTTGGCCAGATGGGCGGCCACCGGCGACTGTTTCTCTGGGGGTAAGGTCTGGTCGTAAGCCAGGATGCCTTCGCCTAAATTGATGAGGTCGGCGTGTTCATCCGCTTCGGGGATATCGACCTGGTACTGACTGAGCGTATCGAGAATAAGTTGGAGCATGGATGGGTCCTTTCTAGTGTCTAGGCGCTTACGCCGCAACATCGACAAAAAAATGTCGATAGAATTAAATGGCAAGGCCAAGGGCTTGAAACAAATTATGCATGGCCACTTGGATGGTTTGATAAAGGACATCAATCGGAGATTGATGCTTAGGTTTGGGACCAGATTTGGGTTTGCCCGCCCCAGCAAGAATAGGTTTGATAACCTTCTCCCGCAAAACCAACAACGCGGCCATAGTTTGTAGGCCATGGGGCGAGGCCTGATAACGGCGGGAGAGACCCATTTTACGGACCCACTGTTTAGCCCGGAATTTTTTGAGGTCGTAAGCAGCGTGCCGGGCATGATAAGTGGTCACCTGCAAAATATCACGGACCTTGGCCGCCAGAGCAGAAACGGTGAAACCATTGGGAGAGAGGGCTAGCGACACCAGGGCTTCAAGCACGGCCCGCATTCTGGGTTTGTTGAGGTCAATACCAGCCAATCGCGTCTGCCCCAGATAGCTGGCCTCAGCCAAGGTATCAAGCGTGTCGTCAGCGATAAAGGCTTGGTCAATATAATAGAGGTGGTCCAGAAAACGAGAGAGAATAGCTTTAAGTTGAGCCACAATCGGGGGGAAGTTGGGTAAGGAGCGGGAAGTGGCTAAGGCCTTGGTGTTATGAACAATCACCTCGCACCGGAGAACGTTAGCGCCTTTGGTATACAACTTGAGGGTCAGTTTGCCAAAGTGGATCTTAAAGATGGTCAAGTTGTAGCGTGGTCTCTCGGTTACAATCTCCAGGCGGGGGGGCTGGTTGCCTTGCCGCCGATACGGGCGGCGTTTGGCCCCAAAGATGGTTTTGAGCCGTTTGAGATCTAAACGGGTGCGGGTGCGGTCAATCAACGCTTCAAAGAGTTGTTCCATCTGACCCGCCCGCTTAAAGAGCAGGTTGCGACTGTATTCGACTTGATAAAGCGAATAATCATAGGCAAAGCCGGTTCGCTCTTGCTCGGGTAGAGATAAGGCAAAGCCCAGGCAGGTCGAATACAACCAGCGGTCACAAACCTGACGCAGTGGCCCTACAGTGTTCGCTGAACACAAGGTCTCTGCCAGCTGCGCCAGGTCTGTGTCGCTCTCGACTTGGCTGAAACAGTTGCCTTCTTTCCGAAATGACAGCCCGGCCTGAACGGCTTGCCGGGCCAGATACTCATGACCATTGAGTATAACCTGCGCCCCAAAAGGCGGATGTCCGCTCATCCGAATCGTGATGTGCCCCCAGTCGGGGTCGATGATATGAAAGTAGTAATGATTGACTGACGGGTACTTGCGGACAAGGTTTTGAATGCGACCCGCCTGGTTTTGCTGCACGTGCCAGGCTGGGGCCGAAGCTCGACCAACCAGCACCGCAAACAACCCCACAAAATCAGGCTCTTGGGGCAAATATGGCTGGGCGATCTCGTGCTTGCGGTCGCCTGATTGGCAATATATCACGGGAATGCCGGCCTTTTTGGCATAGGCCCGCAACCGACGACTAAACCGACCCGCTAACCGCATCAGATGGGTATTATCCAGTTCATCATCGTTCCCGTGCAACTCGCGCCACCAGTTTCGAAACCCACCCGCGATGTGCCCTCGCCGAAAGTAGGCATTCAACACAATCCGGTCAGGACTATCATACGTACCGGTCATATATTCGGCATAAGCTTGACTTAACTCGTCTGTCATCTCGATTACTCCTTCGTCTTGGCCTGAAGTAAGCTTAGTTCATCTCTTACCTTTGTGTCAATTGTCCCATAAGGGACCTTTTTTTCTGGGCATCGTCCCAGAAAATGGCTAGTGTCTATTGAATGAATGGGAACGTATTCAGTTGTTGAGAATCATTCTATGGTCAACGACAACTATAATTACCCAGCGATGACAATTAGA
>JAGRBY010000501.1:0-3315 GCA_020433835.1 Anaerolineae bacterium
CGCGATTATGGCATCCACTTTGCCTTCTCTGCATCTCAACCCGGGGAATTTTCAAGCCAACTCTACAATCAATGTACAGAGCGATTTGTTTTGAAAATGACCGATCCGGCCAGTTATCGAGAGGTTGTGGGTAATGTTGCCGTGCCAATTGGCGATATTCCGGGCCGGGGCTATGTGCAGCGAAATAATCGGGGCCTCACCATGCAGATTGCTGAATTAACCCATCGCTATGGCGACGATGCATCCGAGCATGTCCATCGCGCCGTTGTGGATCTGGCCGACCATATGCAGAGATATCTCGAAACGTACCCCATGGATTTTCCGCCCTTGTTTCCCATTGGCGCACTGCGCGAGACGGTTTTATTTCATGAAATAGTTGAATATCAGAGCAATATGACGTTCACGTCAAACTGGCAAAAAGAGTTATACAATCTACAAAAACAACTATGGGCAGATAATTTAACAACCGATAAACCGCGTTGGCTGCAAACATCGCTAGGAGTAACACCCGGAAACAGACTCTGCACCCTGAATTTAAGCGCCGCAGAGGATGGTGTTCACGGACTCCTTGCCGGCGGGACCGGCTCAGGCAAATCAGAACTGTTGACCACGCTAATCGCCAACTTAGCCATTCGCTACGATCCGGCCATGTTGAATTTTGTGCTGGTTGACTTTAAGGGTGGTGGAACGTTTAAGCCCTTTGAGAATTTACCGCACGTTGTTGAAAACGTTTCCAATCTCAATAAATCTGCTGTGCAGCGCATGTTTACATCGATCCGGGCTGAGATGGAGCGTCGTCAACGGCTGAATACAGAACAAGATGTAAGCGATATTGTTGATTACCGCAAAAAGAAATACCACCTAAACAGTGGTGAACCTTATCCTCATCTGATGATCATCATTGATGAATATGCCGAGATGATCACTGAAAATCCGGATTTCCAATCAGAGTTAGATAGTATTACCCGGCTCGGTCGTGCGCTTGGCGTTCATCTTATCTTGGCATCTCAGCGGCCCATCGGTGTGACCGATCAGATGCGTGACAACATCAAATTGCGAATTTGCCTGCGAGTCCAAGAGATCGAAACGAGTCGTGAAATGCTGCGCCGTTCGGATGCGGCCTTCTTACCCGGTGTGCCTGGGCGGGGCTATTTGCAGATTGGTAATGAAAATATAGAACTGATCCAGACCGCATATTTAGGAGACAGCGTCCCGGCTCAAAACCTTGATGAGACCAGTAATTTCTTCAAAGCTATCCTCGATAACTGCAACGCCTTAATCGGCGACCGGAAGCCGCAATCTCCCTGGCCTCCGGAACTACCGGCGAAACTTCCTGTGGATCATCGTTTCAATCCACGCTATCTGGATCTGGAGTCGGGTAAAAAGGCTGTAGAGGGTGATACCCCCTTGCTCCAGCCTGCGGTCATCGACTGGCTCAATGGTAAAGGGAAATGGAGCACGCCTGACTGGTCAGCTCCGGTTATGCAATTAATCGTTGGGGCATTGGATGAGCCGCATCGCGCCCGCCAGAGTCCTTTACGAATTGACCTGACGCGTGGAAATGTCGTTCTCTTTGGCGGTTCCGGATGGGGCAAGACCTCGTTTTTGCGCTCGTTAGTTGTGAGTGCTGCCGCGTCCTACTCTCCGGCAGATTTGCAAGTCTACATTATCGATTTAGGTCGCCGTGAACTGGCTGAACTGAGCGACCTGCCTCACGTGGGAACCGTGATTATGCCCGACGAGGAAGGGTTTGAAGAAAGGGTGCAACAATTAATACGGGATATTACGGCGATGACGAATGCTCGCAAACGGCTATTTACCGATCTCTACGGATATAATGCCTCGGCCCAGCGTGCCGGCCAAAAAACCTACCCCGCTGTGTTAGTTGTCATCGACAATTTCGATGAATTTATCGAAGCTTTTGAAGAATATTCCCGTGCAGAAGATAATCTCAGCGTCTTGGAGGCCTTCATTGCCCTTGTGCGTCAATCACGGGCCTATGGCTTTCACTTCGTTGTAACCGCGAGCCGACCTAACACCTTTTCCAGCAAGCTGTACAGCTTATTTCCTGAACGCATGTCGCTAAAATTAGCCAACCCGGATGATTACAGCACGATTTTTGGAAAAGTTCCGGGTGGATTAGATCCTATTTCCGGACGGGGCTATATGAAGCGGGGGCAAAATGTACTCCAGTTCCAAACCGCTGTCCTCCCGGCAGAGGCTTCGCCAAATGCGGATTTGGAAAAAATCGTACAAGAAAGAAAGCAGCTTTACACCGCTATTCAAGAACAGGGATTAAAGGTAGCGTATGATAAACCCTTCTCAATCGAGCCGCTAGCGACCTCGCTCTCTTATCGCCGGCTTCTCGCCCAGGTCAATCGCTTTGACTCTCAAAAAAGTTTTGTGGAGCAACTCAAAGGCTGGATGGATCACAAATGGCAGCAAACAGCATCTCAAGAGGAAGCGGATTGGCTCCAGGTGTTGATTGGCACGGCGGCGGGCAATCGACCGCGCACGCTGGTCTGGGAAGCGCAACGCGATGGGGTTCACGGCATGATTGCGGGTGGTACCGGTTCGGGTAAATCCGAGGTACTCAAAACGCTTATATCGGGTCTAGCGCTCAATTATTCTCCCGAAATATTGAATTTTGTGCTGGTTGATTACAAGGGCGGTGGTGCATTTAGTGCCTTTGAAAATTTACCGCACTGTGTTGATATGCTAACCAATCTCGACAAGTCGAGCGTTGATCGCATGTTCACGGCGATCACGTCCGAAATAGAACGACGGCAACAACTGGGAGAAATCGTCGAGTACCGTAAAAAAGGAAAGCATATCACGGGCGAGTCCTATCCCCATCTCTTTGTGATTATCGATGAATACGCCGAGATGATCGATGATAGCGAGGAGTACCAGGAACGGCTAGATAGTATCACGCGCACCGGACGCGCTCAAGGTGTCCACCTGCTGCTGGCGGCTCAAAAACCCAAAGGCGTCACCAGCCAAATGAGGGCCAATATTCGTATGCGGCTCTGTTTGAAAGTAGAAGAGCGCGATACGAGCGTTGAAATGTTGAGCCGTCCCGATGCCGCTCAACTGCCGAGCATTCCAGGGCGTGGTTATCTTCAAATTGGTAACCAGGGTGTGGAGTTGCTACAGGCGGCCTGGAGTGGTGAACAGTTGGATGATGATCGACAGTATGCAGATGACGCTGTAGTCAACCCGTCGACAGGTGGCACACACTTTTACGATATTGCTGTGAAGTTGTCTAATGAATTGGTAGAAGAACATCAGATCCAGATTCGCAAACCGTGGCCT
>JAGRBY010000501.1:3582-4026 GCA_020433835.1 Anaerolineae bacterium
CTACTCCACACGCTACTGGTTAGTATGGCCGCGACCCACGCCCCGACCGAGGCTCAGGTCCACATTGTTGATATGGGTGGACGTGGTTTCAACGCACTCAAAGAACTACCGCATATCGGTGCGCTCCTCAACTCCGAGGATGAAACATTTATTGAGCGCCAGCGCCCGCTTTTTCAATTGCTGTCGCAAACGGTTAACGAGCGGCTAAGAGTGCTCAGCGAAGAAGGGTTTGACGATATTTATGCTTATAACGCAGCCCATAAAAACCAGAGCCAGGTTATGCCCGCAATGTTACTGATTATTGATAACTTTATTGAATTCTACGAGAACAACCAAGACCTGGTTGATAGCTATCTGATCCCTTTACTGCGTCGCTCACCGGCTAGAGTAGGTATCACGGTTGTTTGTACATTAAGTACACCCTCCGGAATCCCGATGTCACTT
>JAGRBY010000501.1:4035-5469 GCA_020433835.1 Anaerolineae bacterium
CTGCGTCGCTCACCGGCTAGAGTAGGTATCACGGTTGTTTGTACATTAAGTACACCCTCCGGAATCCCGATGTCACTTATGAACGATTTAAAGCAAAAGCTAACTTTAACTCAGCCAAATCCGGACACCTATTTTGATATTTTGGGTCGAAAAGTACCCGAGTTGCGTAGAATACCGGGCCGAGGGTATATCCGGTTGAGTGGCACCCGTTCCCTATTAATGCAGGTTGCCTTACCGCTTGCAAAGTCCCAAGATAGCGACGAGCCGTTAGCCTGGCTTATCGAACAGATGAATCAGGTTATTTTAGCCGACCCCCAAAAATGGCATCCTCTTCCAAATCCACTCGCTCCGTTGCCCACAATAACGGCTTTAGGCCCCCTGTTAGAAGATGTGCCTGAGCGGTCGTCAGACCAAGTCTTCCAGGCTGTTTTAGGAGAAGCGCAATCCGGTCGTCCCGGTATAGTGGAACTCTCCTCATCTACACCTAACTTTCGAATTGCGGGACCACAGCGTTCGGGTAAAACCACCGCACTGTATAACTTTGTTCTATCGTTGGCGATGCACTATAACCCGCAGCAGGTTGTTTTTGTCTTCGTCGATTTGCTAGGTCGCTTTGTTAAATATGGTGGCGAGAAGTCACTGGTTGAACTACCGCACACACTTGCTTCAATCTCGACACTTAAAGAGTTAACGGTTTTGGTGCCTCAGCTACAGCGCTTTTTTGCTAGCTGCCAAGAACGACCGGCTGTTATCTTTGTCATTGATGATTACACTGACTTTAGCGATGAGTTAGGTAGCAATTATGACTTACCAGAGCAGTTGGCTAATCTTATCCGCTTTTACGGCCAGGATGGACTTCATTTTGCCATCGCCGGCACCCTGGAAAGGACAAGCGATAAACTGTATAGCCGAATTCGAGTCGCCTGCCATAGTTTGGCGCTCCGTACAGCAGATGCACTGGAGCGCATCGACGTTTCGCGCCGTATGAGCCAACTGATAAAAAAGGATCTAGTCGTTGGCAGAGGATACCTGGCGACGGATGAAAAGCTCACTTTGACCCAGGTCGCTATTCCGAATCAGAATACTATCGTCTCAACCGAGACAGGTGACTACAGTTCTCAAGAAGTACTCTACGATATCGATTCTTGGCTTGATACCATCCAAACACGATGGCCGGAGCCTCATAACATAGCACTATCGGTAGATGATCCCGCGCCAGACTCGGTGGCGTCAAAAGAGGAAACTTTAGACGAAGAGACATCAATCGGCTGGGAAGAATCATATACCGATTTTGATCAGTCAGCGTTAGATTACCCGGACGACGTGGAATTCCCTGACGAATCTGATTTGCTCTACACGCCCGACGACGACGACTATGAGCCGCAGTGGGATGATCCTGGCGGACAACTGCTGAGTGAAGAGATGCCGGAGGGA
>JAGRBY010000502.1 GCA_020433835.1 Anaerolineae bacterium
AATTGGTCGGGAATGTGCTGCATTGCCGTTGCTCGATCAACGCACTCCCGACGAGATTTTAGGCTACAATGACATAGGTACGCCGAACTAATGGTTGTAGACACATCGGCAATCATCGCAATTTTAGAGTATGAAGTCGAGGCCGATCAATTTGCCGAAGCTATCCAGACTGATCCGGTTCGATTTATCTCCGCGGCAACATTGTTGGAATGTGCTATTGTCATTGAAGCGCGTCATGGTCAGGCCGGTGGCGATAAATTGGACCAAATGTTGCATATCGCCAACATCCAGGTAGAACCGGTAACGGCTGAACAGATAACTGCGGCGCGTCTTGCATTTCGTACCTATGGTAAGGGGCGGCACCCGGCAGCGTTAAACTTTGGCGATTGTTTCTCATACGCGCTTGCAAAGATTACGGATCAACCTCTCCTGTTCAAAGGGAACGATTTTAGCCAAACGGATGTTAGACAAGTCTAGCTAAATAAAGTGATCTATTCGAACCATCTTCCGAATCCCGTTCCATTCTAATCATGTTCTTCAATCACCACATCTTTCCAAAAATGCTGATTGGTGGCTGAGTTGGGAAACCGTTTAACCCAGGGTTTGATCAAAATGTGGCCTTGGCTGTAAAAGAGCGGGATGACTACCGCTTCTTCAATTAACATCTGTTCGGCCTGACGGTAGAGTTTCATGCGCTCGGCGTGATCGAGGCGTTGCTTGGCCTCATTAAGTAGCCTGGCATAGGTCGGATGGTGCCAGCGACCCTGAATGCCGACGCGGAGAAGGTTGTCGGGATCAGGATAATCGGCCAGCCACCCGATATTGTAAATTGCGGGCGGCTCCTGCTTAATCTGATCCAAAAGCACGTCGAAATCCATCTTGCGCCATGGGATGTCGATATGTAAGTGGGCTTGCCAACTTTGCCGTATATGCTCAGCCGGGGACCCCCACAGCCGTTTCGTCGTAAGCTCAGTGGCGGGAAAGCCGCGCCCCTGCGGGAAGCCGGCCTCGGCTAGCAGGCGTTGCGCTTGCTCTGGATCAAACGGCAGCGCAAGGTTGGGCGTATGGCCCGGCATCCCTGGTGGTACAAATCCGCCCGTCGCCGGAAGGCGATCCCCTGCAAACACGGCACTCGCCAGCATCTCGCGGTCGAGAGCCATCGCCAACGCCCGACGGACTCGCTTATCATGAAAAGGCTTTTGTCGCGTATTAAAGCATAGAAAATGCACCTTGAGCTTCGGCACGGAAAAGAATTCATCGGGATAACGTTGTTGAATGTGTCTACGCTGTGTAAATGCCCACAGGTCAAGAACATCGATCTCCTCTGCTTCGTAGAGGGCTAGCATATCCTCCGGGGTTGTGATGTTCAGATAAAGATCGACCTGCGTTACATTGCCGCTAAACGGCCCGCGATAATCGGCATAACGGGTCAGAGTCATACGCTGATGCGGCTCCCAATTGGTCAGCCGGAAGGGGCCGCAGGTGACAATATGGTTGAAGGCCGTCCACTCATCGCCGTGGGTTTCAATGACGTGGCGAGGAACCGGGAAAAAACCGGGATGCGTGAGCAGTTGGGGAAAGTAGCTGATCGGGTTTTTAAGCGTGATATGCAGCGTCGTGGCATCGACAGCCCGAATGCCGACCGCGTCTGACGTCGTTTCGCCGGCATGGAACGCCTCGGCCCCTTGAATATCAAAAAGGTGCGTCGCGTTAAAGGACTCAATCGTGGGGTCGAGGACGCGGAGCCAACTGTACACAAAATCGTCCGCCGTGAGCGGGATGCCATCGCTCCAGCAGATGTTGTTGTGCAGCCGAAACACGTATTCACTGCCGCCCGCCAAAATTTCCCAACTGTGCGCCAATTCAGGCACAACATCCATCTCCGGATTGAGACTAACCAGGCCACTGAAAAGATGCGCGATTACCGTGCCCGATGCACTATCGGTCACCAACCCCGGATCGAGCGTATAAGGCGTTTCCCAAATTGTTCTAAGGGCATGCGGTGCCGGGGCCAGAGGTGCTTGAGCCGCGTTGGCTTGCTGCCATAGGGCAAAACCATCGCGGTACGCCTGGCGCGATTGCTGAAATTTAAAGGCCAGGTGATGGGTTAGCCCCAACTTCATCAACGTTCGCGCGGCACGATCAAAATCTCGCTGCTTTTTCAAAAAGTCGAGCGCCTGCTGGTAAAAGTCGGTTGCTTCCTGGTGCGCGTACAGTAACCTGGCTCTGTCTCCGGCTTGCAGCAGATAGGTCACCGCCGGTTCGATGGCATCGGCCTCGGTGTAGTGGCGGGCCAACTGCACGGTAATCGTTTCAAGCGTAGTACGGTAGACAACCTCTAAAACAGCGGCGACCCGACTGTGCAGCCAGCGCCGTTCGCTGCTGCCGAGCATGCCGTATAGATACTGTTGAAACAGCGCATGCCGAAATTGAAAGCGCGACAGCGTAGTTTCTCCCACTTTTTCCTCGCCCTGCTCCCGGATCAGTTGATGGCGACCGGCCAACTCGTGCGACAGAAGCCGCAATAGTTCCCCCTCGGACATATTTTGAACCTGGGCCACCACCTGCACGGTGAACGTTTCGCCTTCAACGGCGGCAGTTGCCAGAATCGTGCGCTGTCGATCATCGAGCCGACCCAGCCGCTCTTCAATCACGGCCTCGACCCGCGCCGGTAGCGATGCCCAATCGATTGCATCGCTTTCCGTCCAGACCCCCGCTTCATTTTTCTTAAGATCACCCCGCGCCTGCAAGCTGCGCAGCAATTCAACCGTGAAAAGGGGATGCCCTTGCGTGCGCTGGTAAAGCGCGGTTCGAAATGCGGCGCTAAGTTGATTAGGTTCGGTATCCAGCAGCGCCTCAACAAAGTTGTAGGTCATCGTTTGGGCCAGGTCGATGGGCGCGTGACCGTCATGTCGCCGGATTTCGTTGATGACAGGCAGCAGCGGATGGCGATCACCGGCCCGCCCCAGCGCCACATCATCCGGGCGATAGGTGACCAGCACCAGTATGCGCCGCTGCGTCAGGCGGCGGCTGAGGTAAAAGAGCAGGTTGATCGAGGCGGCGTCGATCCATTGCGCATCGTCGATGACCAGCAGCAGCGGGTGGTGTTGGGCGATCTCGCTCAGGAAGAGCGCCACTTGCTCGCACAGATCATTTTGCGACGTTTGCCCGTTGGTCCGTTCGTCGCCCGAATAATCGAGCCGCGACCGCCGGGCCGGGTCGGGTAAAACGTGGCGGGCGATCAAACTATCGATCAACGCCGGGCCGAATCGGGTGAGCAGAGGCAGTGTTTGCGGTAACACCTGCCACACCCGCCGCGCGTTTTCAAGGGTGATGTCGCCCCGCGTCCAGCGCGCCTCTACATCACCGGCTAAAAGCTGTAATATCTCGCGGAAGGGTAAGTACGGATCGCCCAACCCCAAATAGGCGTCGCAACTGCCGGGCGCAATGAGAAGATCAGCCACGGCGGCCTGGGCCTGGCGGGCAAAGGCCTGTACCAGTGCGGTTTTGCCGCTGCCGGCCTGGCCGGTAATAAACATCACCTGCCCCTGTCCCGCCAGCGCCTGGTCGAGGTGATGCTGAAGCAGCGCCATTTCCTGATCGCGGGCGACAAAAAGAGGCGGGCGGGCCGGGGCGGTCGTGTCGGCCAGAAATTGGGGCAACTCGAGCGGGAGCGGTGCGGTGGTTGACGTCTTTGCGCCGTTGCTGTGGGGTGCGGCTTGCATCTGCCGGAACAGCGCGGTCGTTTCCGCCGCCGGGGCGATGGCCAACTCCGCTTGCAGCGTGTCTGCCAGCAGCCGATACTGCCGCACGGCAGCGGATCGCTGGCCGGTTTGGGCGTACAGCCGCATGAGATCGCGCTGGGCGGCCTCATTGAGCGGATCGATCTCAACCCGGCGCTGGGCGTAGGGCAGCGCCGCCTGGATGTCGCTGTGTTGATAGCCCTCGACCAGCCGCTGCAAAGCATGGGCCAAATCGCGGCGCAGCTCCTCGCTTTGGAAAAACTGCCATTCGTCGAAGGCCGGACTGTCGCGCAGCGTGAACCCGGCTAAAAAATCGTCGCGGTACAGCGAGACGGCCTCGGCCAGCGTGGGCAGTGCAGTGGGCTTGTCTTTTGCGTCACGGAGACAGGCTTGAAATTGCAGAACGTCGACCCAAATAGTGCGCTCATCGGCAAAGCCAATCGTCTCGCGGTCGGCATCGAGCCAGTCACCGGCGAGCGCCGTATTCAGCGTCGACAAGATGCGCCGCAGCGCCGCTTTGGCCTTGGCGGCATCGTGCTCAGGCCAAAACAGCGCCGCCAGAGCATCGCGGCTGTGGGACCGTCGGCTAACAGCCAGATATGCGGCCAGCGCCAACACGTTGCGGCGACGTATATCGATGGGCTGGCCGTCAAGCTCCAGGCGCGGCGAGCCAAATAAATAGAGCGACAGTTGGGGCATGGGGTTATCCTCTCTGTGCGTAGAGATTCTACCGGATTGATCGGGCTGGGGCAAGTAATTGGCCGGAGCGTCAAAGTTTACTTTGACCTAATGCCTTTCAATTAAGGTGGAGTGAGCATCCTCATATGACAAAGCAAGCTTTGTCGCTCCGTTTCAAAGGCCAAAGTGGTTGTCCTTGCGACGCTTTGTGCGACGGTTGCGCGATGATGCGATGTTAAACTGGGAATAAATGAGGATGGATAAGCAGAAATGGAGGAACCTATGTTTAACCCGGAAAGTTTTGCAGCCGTGAGCAGAGAAAAGCACAAAGATCGCTTACGCAAATGGGAACAGGAGCAGTTGGCCCAGAAAGCAGTAACCGAAGAAAAGCCATCGATGTGGCAAAGCCTGAAAAAGCAGTTGGCTAAAATAGCCGGTTAACACCCCATATAAAAAAGATGACGGCCACTTTATAGAGCCGTCATCTTTTTTATACAGAATATTATTTCCTCCAGAAGAATCCTGCTTGCGATACATCAAAACCCGAGTCGCTTGTAAAGAATCCCGCTTTTGATAGGGCTTGATCGGACTCGCCTCGCCGGAATCCCGTTTTTGATATACCTTGATCGGACTCGCCTTGAAAGAATCTGGCTTTGGGTATAACGAAAACCGAGTCCCTTACGAAAAAACCGGCTTTGGCTATCGCAAAAACAGGGTTGCTTATCAGGAATCCGGCTTTGGCTATCGCTAAACTAGGGTTGCTTGTTGGGAATCCGGCTTTGGGTATAACAAAAACCGAGTCCTCTGCAAAAAAACCGGCTTTGGCTATAACAAAAACCGGGAGTCAGTAAAACGACTCCGGTTTTGTTATAGCTTCGTTGGAGATTGTTTGAAAAAATCACCGAACGTTATAACTTTCGTTGGAAAAATTGGCGACGTTGGCGTTTCGTTATAACAAAAGTGGGTAAACAGAATCGCGACTCGGGATTCGATACATCGAAAGCGGGATTCTTTACGGAGGACTCGGTTTTTGTTATAGTTTC
>JAGRBY010000503.1 GCA_020433835.1 Anaerolineae bacterium
CTACAGACGTCTCGTACAATTTGATTGCTTTTACAAAACTCGTGAAATTATCGGTTGTGCGCAACCCCCAAGAGCCTTGATCTCTATATTTATCCACATTTAACCACCCCGGAATGTACGACCTTCAACGACGCAAGCCCCGAATTTTTCACCTCGATGAAGTGCTTTATAATTTCTATCCGGCCAAGCCTGGCAGCAAGCCGTCAGAAAAGAATGACTGGACTTTGCGCGATGCTGTTCGCGGTGTTCAGATCTTCGGGGGTATAGGGTCTGGCAAGTCATCAGGGTCGGGCTATGCCCTGGCCATGACATATCTTAAGAATGGATTCGGCGGTCTTGTTTTAACCGGCAAGGTGGACGAAACACCGGTCTGGCTGGACTATGCAAGGAAAGCCGGGCGATTGGAAGACGTTGTGATTTTCGGGCCGTATACCGATCAATATTTTGAGAAGTATCCGGAACTCCGCCGGAGACATTCAAGCGAATTCAGGTTTGATCCGCTTGAATATGAGAGAACCCGGGAAGGGCGCGGAGCTGGGGAGACGCGCAATATTGTAGATCTCTTTTCTTCCCTGGCCAAAATGGGCGGACGCGCGACCGGTGAAGTTGATGATAAGAATTCAGGCTTTTGGGAACGAGCTATGCGCCGATGCATCCAGGCGGCGGTTAATCTTCTTATTTTAGCAGGCAAACCCGTCACAGTTAATCAAATTGCCTATGTGATCCGTCATACACCCCTCACGGGAAATCCTTTAGAGCGGTTTGATAATGCCAAGGAAACGGAGTGGTACGCCTGGGGCCAAAAAAGCAAAACCATAGCCTACATTGCTGAAGCTTTGAAAAATGTAGCGCATAGCGGCGATCCGTCCCAGGCCCAGACGTTTGATGTGGTGAAGCATTATTTCTTGCTTGAATTTCAAGCCCTGGCTCCGGAGACGCGTAGCTCGATCCTTGAGCATTTCTATTCACTGGCCGATCCGTTCCGGACCGGATTGCTGGCAAAATATTTCTCCGGAAGTACGGATGATCCTGTGATGCCTGAGCGCACTTTCGAGGGTAAAATCATAATCCTTGATTTCCCGGTAAAGGAATATCTCGAAGTCGGGGTTTATGCGCAGGCGATTTATAAGAAACTGTGGCAGCAAGCCGCTGAGCGCCGCGCTGTCGATCAATACTCCCGGCCTGTGTTCTTATGGGTCGATGAAGCGCAGTATTTCATCAATCATGAAGATGTGATGTTTCAGACAACGGCTCGCAGTGCGAGAGCCTGCACGGTTTTGATCTCGCAAAACATCTCAAATTACTATGCCAATATCAGCGGTGCAAAATCCAAGGAGCTGGTGAACTCCTTGCTTGGCAACCTGGCAACAAAGATTTTTCACAACAATAGCGATTACGTTACAAACGAGTGGGCGGCAAACAGCATCGGTAAAGCTTATAGGGAAAAGGAAACGGCCACGGATGATGACCGGATCTCCTGGACCTCGGAATATCAGTATCAATACCTGCCACGAAAATTCCTATTCCAAAGAACGGGAGGGCCGCTCAATCATAATATTGTCGATGGTGTTGTTATGGTCGCGGGTAAGAAGTTCAGCAACGGTAAGAACTACCTGGTTGCCAAATTTAGTCAGGAACCGGAGCAGTGAGAACTAAGTCCGGAAATCCGGCAAAACTTTAACATAATGATAAATGACCTTTTAAAGTCTATTCCGTCTCAGTTCGAAAATAACCATTTTTAATTAAATCCAGGCGCTATGTCTTATCCATATCTACCGCCGGAGGATGAGAAAAAGAAACGGCTGAGGGAACGCGAAAGCGGGGCTTATTTTCCCGGCACGAAGAACAAAACCCTTCAGGATATTGAGTTGATCGGGCATGGAATCGCTCTGCCGGTCAGAATGGCTTTAAGAAAAAACGTGGGTACTCAAACCTATAATTGGTGGATCGTGCTTGTCGGGTTTTTATGGATGAGAATATGGGTCATGCTCAGTCTTGCGTTTGCAGGTAATGGGTATGCCTGGCCTTTTATTAATCCCAAGATCATGGAACCTCTTGAAGCCATGCTTCTGAACGGATTGAGTTATGTGTTTCTGTTGAACAGCATCTATCTTTCTTTACGTACAGAGCGCGGTTATCTCAAAACAGATGTTCCCAAAGAAGAAAGGATCAATACAAAGAGCTGGGGTCAAAGCCGGTTCTTCCTGCCGAATGAAGAAGGCACAGAGAGATCCAATATGCCGGAGATCTATGAGGATCTGGCCAGGAAAGAATGGTTCCATGAAGCCGTAAAGGAGCCGTTACTGGTTTTAATTCCGGGATTGGTTTTTGTTTTTTTTACGTACATGAAGGTCTGGGGCTGGTTCCTGGTTATAGGGGCTGTGATCTTTTTCCTGGAAGAGGCCAACCGTCACAGAGCGAAGGGTACGCGCTTTAAGAGCGGCGAGGCTGCGAAACAAAAGGCCGCAAAAACAAGGAAAGATCGTGAACGATTCAGGGGCGAAGATGATCACTATGATTGAAGCTAGATATGTCTATTGGTTCGGGACGATTTCGTCCTGATTATAGGGACGTGCGTGTAAGTGTTCAGGTCTTTGTTCATTAAGATCAAGTTTGTCCTGAGCTGGCCAGTCTTCCAGAGGTAGTATGTTGGCTAAGTCTTCCGGTGATTGTTTGGTTTTTTTAACGATGTTGCCGTGTTCGTCAAAGCTTTTTGTTAGCCTGTTAATGCTCATATACATCAATCCGAGACATGCGCCTAGGGTAACATAGCTTTCTAAGAATGTGATGTCTTTGCCCTGGGTGGTTTTAAGATATATTTGAATTAGCCTTTGAGTAAGACAAGCAGTGCTGCCGATCAATGCTATTAAGCCTTCATTTCGATCATTGTTGAAGATTTTGTTCAGGTTTATTGACATTGAGGGAGAGTAGCAAAGAGCGCAGCTTATGTCAACAATTTATAACTTGTAAAACAGAATTCAGTGAGAGCAGGTCGTCCATTATATATACTTCTTGCAGCCATTGTAATTCTCGTACTCTTGACGTCGAGAAGGAGCGGCTCTCAGGATGATGCTTCCGGAAAAGAAGACCGTACACAAAGTGTACAACGGACTGAGAAGGTGGAGCCGCCACCGCCACCTCCTCCTCCTCCTCCTCCTCCCACGGCAGAAGAATTGTTTCGTATAGAAAGTGCTAAAAAGCCTTATTTGAATTATGCCAGTGAGGTTTTAGGAGGAAAGTCTGTGCGGGTTTTGACGATCAATAACCCGAATAAGTATTCGGATTATGTGAGATGGACGGCCACTGATTTGAAGATCCCTCGCGGTGCTAATTCCCGTCGTTATAACAACAATACATCGTGGTTTGGCTCCAAGGACAGGCTCTACACCTGGGACGAAGCCATGAAAACGTGTTATTCCTTAGGTAACGGTTGGGAACTGCCAAGTAGCTCAGACTGGCGCAATCTGTTTGAGGATATAATCGGCAAAACCGACGGCCCCCAAGGTTTTGATCCTACTCTAGTTTACGGTGCCTTTGTCACAGGTGGCCACAGCGGTTTCAATATTACTTTAGGGGGTTATGGAGAAATCAATGGTGATGGGATCTCAGAGTTTAGTGGCGTGAAATCAGAAAGCCGATACTGGACATCATCATTAGATAATAGGTATGCCAATCAACCTCGTTATTATGAATTCGATAATGAGAACATCGCCGTAACCAGATACAGAACCGGTGAATATAATTATCTCTTTAATTGTCGCTGTATCAATAAGGGCAGTGCACAATCCGGGCCGGAGTATTTTAAAAAGCAGATTGCACAGTACGATGCAGAGATCTTTCAATCTGTTGGTTTGATTTGGACCACGACCAATCTTAATGTTTCGGTGGAAGACTCTAGGTGTTATGATAATGATCCTGATAATTGTTTAAAATATGGACGCTTATATACCTGGGAAGCTGCAAAAAAGGCTTGTGCTACTTTAGGGCAAGGATGGAGATTGCCCACTGACGACGAATGGAGATCTCTCGCTTTACATCATGGAGGGTACTACCAATTAAGTGGACCTGTTGAAGAGAGAAAAGAATTTGGTACAGATTTAGAGTATGCCTTTAATACTTTAACGACTGGCCTTTTCTCTGCACGGTTTGGAGGTTTTTGCATGGGAGGTAGTAACAGGTGGAATATAGATTTTTTCTATTATCTGGACCAGGTTGGATGGTATTGGAGCGCAACTGAGGCTGATACCAAGAATGCCTGGAAATATGGATTTAGTATTAGTGAACAGGACGCTATAACACATGTTATTAAGAGGTCTTCTGTAGCTAAGCGCGTATTAATGTCTTGTCGTTGTGTTCATGATGCTGATTAAAGATATTTAGACGGCAAGACACCTTTTGCTCTCAGAACCCGAATACCAGGCCAAGCGTGTTCTGAATAGCTTCAAGATAACCGGTTTCTAAAATGCCCTGCCGGTCGTCAATCCGGGAAATATCAACCGCCCGGATTTGTTTCATATTGATATGACGGTTTTTGTCCAGCCCGTTGGCTTTTGAAGGACGTAGGTTTACAGCAAACGGCCAGTCTTTGTGACCGGGTAGGACCGGAGCCACAAGTATCGTTCGGCTATGCCTGTTCATCAGGTCGCACTGGACAATGATACACGGGCGTTTTTTCCGAGTTTCCGCGCCCCTGGTCGGGTTCAGATCAATCCACCAGATTTCAAGCTGGCGGTACATCAAATACCATCAACAAGGGTTTCTTCCCAAGCCGCCAGTTCCTCCAGGTATTCCGGATCTCCGGCCTCTTCCTGGTTGGCTCTGAGAATATCTTGTTCAAGTACATGACGTTTTTCTTTTTTCAAAAGCGCATTAATATAGGCGCTTCTGTTACCCTTGGCAGTCGAAATCAGGAAACTATACGCTTCCGGATCAAGTGTGATCGTTGCACGGTGAGACATGTATCATACTCCTTATACTACTATCCTATCATACCGGACAGTATGATACAAGTATTTTTGTATCCAACAGCAACAGTCAAGGGTGATATCACATGTGATTTTCCGGTCTATTTCCTTACTTTGCGGGTCATTTGCCGTGAATACGGTTGCAAGTAGCTGATTTTCAGCCGATGTGTAAATCTGCACATCGGGGATTTTTATAATATTTATTCCTGTCAATGAGCGAGATTACCAAGTTTGAATACGAAGGCCATAACATCTCTTTCGAGTTCTCCGATGGCAACAAAATGATTAATGCAACAGAGATGGCCAAACCCTTTGGAAAGATGGTGAGTGGCTTTCTGCGGCTGAAGGCTACCCAGGACTATATCGTTCTCCTGGAAAGCCGGTATCAAGATCAGCCCGGCAGAGAGGCCTTGCGCGTTGTCAAAGGCGGGGAGCCAGAACTTCAGGGAACCTGGATGGATGAAAAACTGGCTCTTAAATTTGCAGC
>JAGRBY010000504.1 GCA_020433835.1 Anaerolineae bacterium
TACAACCGGCGTGGGTGTTGCCGTGGGTGTTGGGGGCGGGGTCGCGTCGGTTGGGCGCAGAACCGCTTCGGCGGTGAACTCAAAGCTGTCGAGAATTTCGTCGAAAAAAGGCTGGTTGGTCGCCCACTCTGGGGATGGTGCCAACGACACCACATAATAACCGACCTCGTCTTTTGTGGTTGCCGCAATTTTAGCCGTAACCGGCCCGCCTAAATCTTCATCCTCAAAGCTAAACTCCGTCGAACGCCAAACACGGTCGCCAATCGCCGTAGTTCCTCGACTGACCGTAGTGCTGTTGGGCGCCAGCGTGTATTGCAGGTGAGTCAGCAAATTAGCCTGCTCGACCGTATTATCAGCCGGAATACCGATCCACATCGATGTGTCTGTTAAGTTAGACGGATCAAGCCCCCCTGCCGATGGCGCAAAAACCACCGATAACCCTCGCTCATTGACTTGCCAATCGCGCGGATATTGCAACGAAAATCCAAGCGCCGCATCTTTAAACGCAATTTTGGCGGAAGGATCGGGCGTTCCTATCCGAGAGACAGACTCTAGCGGAAGGGGTGTAGGTAATTCGATACGGCTCTGTCTAGCCGGCCCAAAAGACGTACCGGTCACCACCGACAGCGCCACAAATCCAATTCCGGCGAAGGTCAAAACCAGTATTAAGGTGATTACAACCAACGAGCCAAAACGTTGAAAGAATCGTCTAAGGGAATTCATTAAAATATAACTCCACGACTTAAAGACCTCTTTTATAGGTCTAATTTCGTTACCAATAACCAGGTTATCATAATTATTTTAGATTATCTTGCCAAGTTTTTGCTTAAATTACAAAGATTTAATAATTTCATAAGATTATGCCTATAGAGTAAGGCTGTAAGACAAATTATACAGAAATTGACGCTTGAAAACAGCTTGGAGACTATATGGCAATAAAAATCAACTCCTCAGAAATCACACCGGAACACGTCTATCTTTCCCGGCGCAAATTTATGATCGGCCTCGGCGCGTTAGCCACCAGTGCTGCCGTGTTATCGGCCTGTGGCAACCAGTTCGGTTCAACGGCAACCGGTGCCGGATCAAACGAAGCCGCACCCGAAGATATAAAAGTGAGTACCAATACCGACGAACTGGGCGATGAGCTAACCCCCTTTGGTGCCGTAACCAGCTACAACAACTTCTACGAATTCACCACCAGCAAAGAAGGTGTTGCCGGTATGGCCGAAGGTTTTAGCACATCACCGTGGGAAGTTGAAGTGGGCGGGTTGGTTAACAACCCCAAAACATTCAGCATCGACGACCTGCGCACGAAATTTGCTCAGGAAGAGCGCATCTACCGCCTACGCTGCGTCGAAGGCTGGTCGATGGTTATTCCCTGGATGGGCTTCTCGCTGTCTGAGCTTCTCAAAGAAGTCGAGCCGACTTCGCAGGCTAAGTACGTTCGTTTTGAAACCTTATACGATCCTGACCGATTGCCCGGCCAGAGCAGCCGCTGGTACAATTGGCCCTACGTCGAGGGCTTACGCCTGGACGAAGCTATGAACCCCTTGGCCACAATGGCTACGGGTCTATACGGCAAGCATCTGCTGCCGCAAAGCGGTGCGCCGTTCCGCCTGGTTGTACCTTGGAAGTACGGCTTCAAAAGCATTAAATCCATTGTAAAAATCGATCTGGTAGACACGATGCCGGTCTCGTTGTGGATGGCCGCTGCCCCCAACGAATACGGTTTCTACGCAAATGTTAATCCTGCTGTACCCCACCCGCGCTGGTCACAAGCCACCGAACGCCGCATCGGCGAGTTCGGCCGGCGCGACACCTTACCCTTCAACGGCTACGGTGAAGAGGTGGCGTACCTCTATGATGGCATGGACCTGAGGGAGAATTTCTAATGGCTAAACGTAAATCAAAAAACAGTTGGACTCCACTCCAAATTATTACGCACCTGGGAGCCTTGTTTCCTCTGGCCTGGCTGGCCTGGGATTTTTGGCAAGGTCAAACCGCACTGTTAATTAATCCGTTCCAAGAAGCTACTTTTCGCACCGGAGATGCTGCTATCATCCTACTGATGCTCTGCCTGGCCTGCACACCAATCAACACGCTGTTTGGCTTTAAGCAAGTGCTGCCTTTGCGGAAGCCGTTGGGGAACTATGCGTTTATGTACGCCGCCCTCCACTTTACAATTTTTATCGTGGACAACGGTTTGGTCTCGAACAGCCTCAATTTGTGGGCGGTTTACGAAGCCACCTTTGAGAAACGCTATGCGCTGGTTGGTTTTGCCGCCTTTGTCATTTTGCTGGCCTTAGCGATCACATCAAACCAATGGTCGATGCGTACGCTGCGTAAAAACTGGAAGCGTCTTCACCGTTTCGTCTACGCCGCCGGTATTTTAGCAGTTATTCACTTCATCTGGCTGGTCAAATCAGACATTCGCGAACCGTTGATTTACGGCGCACTCTTGACCCTTATGCTGGTCTTGCGCATCCCGGCCGTCCGTAAGTGGGTTGTCAACACCCGTCAGAGCCTAACTCGTGGTCGGCAAGCCACCGCCGGCAGTAGCTCGTAAAACAAACAAGTTCAATTGAAACAATAGAAAAGAGTCATTCCGAATATACACGTTATCATGACGTTTGCGGAATGACTCTTTTTATTTTTATAGACGTGGTTTCCTAAGACAATAAGGTTCAGTCGCTAACCTCTCGCTGCATAATCCAGTCGGTTTGGGGATCGTCACCGAGTTGGAAGATGTGGGTCCCAACCTTCATAAAACCCCAGCGCTGATAAAACGCCTGGGCGCGATGATTATTTTCCCATACACCCAGCCAGAGCACATCGTGCCTACCCTGTCGAGCTACATCAAGGCAGGCGGTCATCAGCGCTGTACCAATTCCCTGCCCGATACGCTCCGGGTCGGTGTAGATGCGCACCAGTTCGATGGGATTAGCGCCGGTAACGCCCTCGTCCGTTGAGCCGGCCTTTACGTGGGCATAGCCGGCCGTTGCGCCTGCTACTTCCACAATCAAAAATTGGGAAGCTGGATCGGCTAACTCGGCTTGTTGTTTGGCTGGACTGAAAGCATCGGCTAAGTAGGCGGCCATATCTTCCGGGGAGTTATCGTCGGCAAAGGCTGCGGTAAATGCCTGTGCGCCGAACTCAGCTATCAAGGCGGCGTCGGCAGTGGTACCAGAGCGAATAATAACAGTGGGGTTTTGCATTAATGGAGTATACTTTCTTATCGTTAGTGAATAGGCTAAACAGGTAGATACATCTTCCCTGTTCAGTAATGAGGTTCAAGCTAATTCCAAAAATATATCGGGATGCTGTTCAGCAATCCGCAAGAGAGACTTGGCGGGACCACTGGGTTGGCGTCGGCCTTGTTCCCAATCTTGGAGTGTTCGTATGCTGACGCCCATGAGGCTGGCAAAATCAGCTTGGGGTAGATTTAATTTCTGACGGATTGCTCTTGCCGAAGAAGGTTCAGAGAGTTCACGTTGTCGCAATGTTATTTCACCAGCTTTGTGAGCTTTAATTTCCTTTATTCCTTCTAATATTTCCAATCCAATATCTCTATTTGTCACCCTTGAGTTCCTCCGCAATTTTTTTAAGTATATGACTTGGGATGCTTTCCCGCTCACTTTTACTGTAAACCGTTAATAACCAGATCTCATTCTCACGACGCTTCAAGTAGTAAATAACCCGAATGCCCCCACTTTTTCCTGTACCGGAGATAGCCCATCGTAATTTTCTAACTCCGCCCGTGCCCCGAATAATGGTTCCTTTCTCCGGATACTTAAGCAAAAAATGTTGTAAGCTGAGGTATTCATCATCATTGAGATATGTTTCGATCAATTTTGTAAAAAGCGAGGTTTCTATGAATACCATAGATAGATTATACGGCATTGCCGTATGTTTTTCAAGTTCTTGTTTTAAAATTTTTGCAATAGAACTTATTCGGTGAGGTTACTTGTAAGAGTTTTAAGAAATCGTATCCAAATACCGATAGTAACTCGCCACAACCGGCAGAAACCAGGCACGACCATGATAAAAAACCGACGTCTCCGGCGAAATTTCAGCGAAGGGACTGTACGATGACTGTCCCGAAATTAAGTCGGCGACCTCTTTGCCTAAGTAGCCCGATAAAGCCACGCCGTGTCCTCCGTAACCAAAGGCGTGGTAGATGCCGTCGACCTGGCCAATGTAAGGCATCACGTTGAACGTAATCCCCAACTGGCCTGTCCAGGTGTGGGTGATGGGAACCCCTTGAAGCTGCGGAAAAATCTGAACCAACATCGCGGCCAGATTTCGGGCGCTTTCGACCACATCTAAATCCGGCGAAAGGTTGTTGCGACCGCCTATCGCCATGCGCCCGTCGGCAGTCAGGCAGAAGTAATTAAGGAACCACTTGGTATCGTACATCACCCGATTTTTGGGGCTAAGTTCGCGCTGCATCGCCGGTGACAGCGGCGCGGTGGTGATCATATAGCTGCCCACGGTGAAGATGCGGCGCTGGATAGCTTTAACCAGACCGGTCGTATAACCATTGGTGGCAATCAGAACGTGGTTGGCTTTAATGTTGCCGCGCCCGGTGGTCACCTGGAAACTGTCTCCGGTGCGGCTGATTTTGAGAACTTTGGTGTTCTCGCAGATACATGCTCCGGCGCGGGCCACAGCCTGCGCTAGCCCGTAGACGTATTTTGCCGGTTGAAGTCCACCCCCTAGCTTTTCGACCAGACCACCGTAAAAGCGATCCGAACCGATTTCCTCGCGGATTCGGTCGCGAGGCACCACTTCAACCTGGTGAAAATCGAGTTCACGGGCCAGCCACTCGGCATCTTCTTGCATAGCCTCATAATGCGCAGGCCGGTAAGCCAAGGCCAACCCGCCGCCGTGGGTGTAATCGCAGTTGATTTGCTCGGCGGCCAGAGTCTGTTCCAGGTGTTCAACTGCGGCTAACGAGCCGTCCCAGAGTTGTCGCCCCAGAGTTGGTCCATATTTTTGAAAAACTTTTTTGATAGGTAGCTTTAGGCCCGGAGCCACCTGCCCCCCATTTACAGCACTGGCACCATTGCCGATTTGACCCTGTTCCAGCACGGCGGCGCTGACACCCTGTTTTGCCAGCCGCAGTGCCGCATGGAGGCCAGTATAGCCGCCGCCGACTATGGCGACATCGACCTCGCGCGGTGGAACCTGGCTCGGCAGATCGGCCGGGCGCGAAAAACTATCTTTCCAGTAGGGAACGGTTTTCATGAACGATTATTTTTTACCTTTCATTTCAGCTAGGGCGATGGCCCCCAAAATACCAGCTTTGTTGCCCAGCCCCGGCGGCACAATATAGCTGTCTATCTTTTCTAAAAGTGTAGGCGATTGAACATAGCCGTTGAGCAGTTCAAGCACCTTGTGGCGCACCATTGGAAAAACTTGCTTTTGGTCCATCACCCC
>JAGRBY010000505.1 GCA_020433835.1 Anaerolineae bacterium
CCGATGCTTTAGCGTCGGGCTAGGGCGGGTGGAAGTCACCTCCTTGAAATCCATCAAGAGCCATGTTATTTTATGGCGGAGGGAGCATCTTCAGATGCAAACAGCAGGAGCAGAACCGCTCCGCATCTGAGGATGCTCCGCTCCTCGCCACCCAACCACCCAACTACCCAACCAACTAACTACTCAACCAACCAACCAACCAACCAACTAACTATCCAACCAACTACCCAACTAACCATTCACACGAAAGGAGATTGCCTATGTCAGAAAAACTGGAGCAAGGAATGGCCGTGCGGCGGGCCGTACTGGGCGATGCCCACGTCGACCGCGCCGAAGCCAACAAAACCGACTTCGATGCCGATTTCCAGCAGTTCATCACCGAAACGGCCTGGGGATCGGTCTGGACGCGACCGGGACTGGAGCGCAAAACGCGCCACCTGCTAACCATCGGTATGCTGGCCGCTTTGGGCAAAGAAACGGAACTGGCCCTTCACCTGCGTGCCACTCGCAACACCGGTGTCACCCCGGATGAGGTTAAAGAGGTCTTCATGCAAGTGGCCGTGTACGCCGGCGTCCCCGCCGCCAATTCGGCCTTCAAAGTGGCTAAAGAAGTATTCGCAGAAATAGACAAATAAATAATGAGGTAACGCATGACAGTATCAAAAGAAATCCATACCATAGATTGGAACGTTCAACCACCTTATCTACACGAGCCGTACAAATCCACGGTTAAGCGGTCGCCGCGCCAAGCGCTGGTGCCGCTGGCCCACAATCTGTCGGAACTCACCGGGCCGGTCTACGGCCACGATGATATCGATCCGCTGGACAACGACTTGACCAAGAATGCCGCCAAAAACGGCGAACCGGTCGGCGAGCGCATCATCGTGGTGGGCCGCGTTGTCGACGAAGCCAACCGCCCGGTGCCGAACGCCCTGATTGAGGTCTGGCAGGCCAACGCCTGCGGTCGCTACCTGCACAAATACGATCAGCACGATGCGCCGCTCGATCCCAACTTCTACGGGGCCGGTCGGGTGCTAACGGATGAAAACGGCGAGTATCGCTTTGTCTCGATCAAACCGGGCGCGTATCCCTGGGGCAATCACCATAATGCCTGGCGACCGGCTCACATCCACTTTTCCATCTTTGGCCGCGATTTCCTATCGCGTCTTGTCACGCAGATGTATTTTCCCGGTGACCCGCTGCTGCCGCTCGATCCTATTTACAACAGCATTCCCGATGAGCAAGCCCGCCAGCAGTTGATTTCCAGCTATGCCCACGATATTACCGAACCGCAGTGGGCCTTGGGCTATCGCTTCAATATTGTCTTATGCGGCCCTAAAGAAACGCCGTTTGAAACCAAGGAGGTGTAGCCATGACTTTTCAAACAGGCAGCCAAACCGTTGGTCCTTACCTAAGTATTGGCCTCATTCGTGGCGGAGAAAATACGATGGTGCACGATGAAACGCGCGGCGACCGCATCGTCATTAAGGGCCGGGTTTTCGATGGCGACGGCCAGCCCATCAACGACGCGATGATCGAAATCTGGCAGCCCGATGCTCAGGGCTACTTCAACCACCCCAACGACCCCAATCAGGCCCAGGCCGACCCCGCCTTTCGCGGCTTTGGTCGCTCGGATACCACCGGCAAAGGTTTCTGGTTCAAAACCATCAAGCCGGGGCGCATCGCCGGAGCCGCGACGCCGTATATCAACGTGCACGTCTTTTCTCGCGGTATGCTCATTCACGCCCTGACTCGCCTCTACTTCTCCGACGAAGCCGGGAATGAAGATGATCCGCTGCTTAACAGCCTGCCACCGGAGCGCCGGGCCACGCTCATCGCCTGCCGCGAGGATTTCGGCGACGTGCCGACCTATCGCTTCGATGTTCATTTGCAGGGCGACAACGAAACTGTATTTTTTAATTCCTAAATTATGGCCTTTTCACCCACCGACTCGACCCTTTTCGCCCCACTCTTTAGCGATCCGAACCTTGCCTCGATTTTTTCCGACGCGCAGTTTGTGGCGTATTTACTTCAGGTCGAAGCAGCCCTGGCCAAAGTGCAGGGCCGGCTCGGCGTCATTCCGGCCGAGGCAGTCGAACCCATCGTGCAGGCAACGCAGACACTGACCGTTGATTTCGATGCGCTCCGGGTCGGCATCGACCAAGCCGGGGTACCGATCATCGCGCTGTTGAAACAACTGCGCGGCGAGGTCGGCGGTGAGGCCGCGTCTTATGTTCATTGGGGCGCGACCACCCAGGATATCATGGACACGGCTTTGGTGTTGCAGCTCCAGGTCGCCCTCACGCTGCTGGAGCCGGTACTGTCTGCCGTCATCCACAATCTGGCCCGGCTGGCCGATGCTCATCGCCAGACAGTGATGGCCGGTCGAACCCGCTCACAGCAGGCCATGCCGATCCCTTTTGGGTTGAAAGTGGCCGGTTGGCTGGCTCCGCTGCTGCGCCACCGGCAGCGGCTGGCCGAACTTAAACCGCGTCTGCTGGTGGTTCAGTTCGGTGGCGCGGTCGGTACGCTGGCCTCGCTGGGCGAGGACGGACTGGCGGTACAAGCCGCCTTAGCCACCGAGTTGGCGTTGGGAACGCTGCCCGTCCCCTGGCACACGCAGCGAGATAATCTGGCCGAACTGGCCGGTTGGCTGTCTCTGGTCAGCGGTTCACTGGCCAAGATAGGCCAGGACATTATCCTGATGGCCCAAACCGAAGTCGGCGAACTGCGCGAGTCGAGCGACATATCGCGTGGCGGCTCCAGCACGATGCCCCAGAAAAGCAATCCGACAATAAGCGGACCGATTATCGCGGCGGCCCGCACCAACGCCTCCCTGCTGGCGGCTATGCATCAGGCCTTGGGGCAGGAGCACGAACGCTCCACCCACGGCCTGGAGATCGAATGGTTGACCCTGCCGCAAATGGTGGCTTTGACCGCCACGGCGCTGCATAAGGCCCACTTTTTGAGCGCCAACGTGGTGGTCAACTCGGCTCAGATGCAGGCTAACGTGGCCGCTTCAAACGGGCTGATGCTGGCCGAAGCCGTCAGCTTTGCCTTAGCCGAGCACATGCCTCGGGTTGAGGCCAAAGCGTTGGTCACGGAGGCGGTGGCGGCAGTCTTGGCCGAAGGTCGACATCTGGTCGATGTTGTACGCAAGAAAAGCCAGGCTCCCATCGACTGGGAGGCTTTGAAGGATGAGACAAAATACTTTGGTTCGTCCAATGCGTTTATTGATCGCATTTTACGTGAGGTGGATGGTTTGTAATTATCCACAAAAGATTAGACAAGTGCTAAACGCTTACGCTAATATAAAAATGTACCTGGTTTTGAATAAGAACATGAACCGCTAAGATGCAAAGGCCGCAAAGCTCTTTAGATAAAATTTTCTTAGCGAACTTTGCGCCTTGGCGGTTCCTTAATTCTAAGTGTGTCTCCAACTTGTCCGATTGGAGGATTTATTATGTGTAATGCTATTTTGAGTCCCGAAATCTTCGAAGTGTTAAACGCTACCTATCGACGTTTTAGCCTTGTACACCCGCCCCCTCCATTCGTCTTAAAAAGGGATCTTCCCCAGCCGGAGAAAATTCTCGAGCGCAAGCTTGAACTAACGGATGAAACTTCGGCGTTTGGAGGGATTCGTTGTCCCTTGTGCCAGTATCGTCCTAAGGCATCCGATCGCTGGTACTGTGGCTCAAACCGCGCCCCGGAAGGCTTTACCGGCGGCTGCGGAACGTCGTGGAATACATTTACAACTCAGGGCCTGTGTCCGGGCTGTGGGCACCAGTGGCGTTGGACCTCCTGCCCTCGCTGCCACCGTTGGTCGCTGCACAAGGATTGGTATGGAGACGAAAAAGGATAATCGCTATTCAGTCGCAAGATGACTGGGCGTAAATCAGGCTGAGGCTAAGGCGAAGGCTAAGAAAAAAGACAAGAAAAATGTGCTGATTTCTTGAGAGTGTGGTGGCTTACCCTGAATGTGTCTGCTTAGCCTCAGCCTTAGCCTATTGCTATCGACATCGATTGGTTGAACAGTTACAAAGGATAATCACTATGGAAGACGTTGTCATTATCAGTGCCGTCCGCACCCCGGTGGGGCGTATTCGCGGAGCGTTGACAGAGGTGCGGCCCGATGATTTGGCGGCGCTGGTCATCAAAGAAGCGGTCGAGCGGGCCGGCATCGATCCGGAGCTTATCGAAGAAGTGTATATGGGCTGTACCAACCAGGCCGGCGAAGATAATCGCAACATCGCCCGGATGGGGCTGCTGCTGGCCGGCTTGCCGCAGAGCGTGGCCGGGATGACTGTCAATCGGCTGTGTGCCAGCGGGCTGAATGCGGTCAATCTGGCGGCGCGAGCCATCAAGTGCGGCGAGGGCGATGTCTTGGTGGCCGGTGGCGTCGAAAGTATGACCCGTGGCCCCTATGTCTTTGCTAAGAATTCCATTCCTTTTGGCCCATCGGGTGACATCACCGGTTATGATACGACCTTCGGCTGGCGTTTTCCCAACCCCAAAATGGAAGCGCTGTTTCCTTTAGAGGCGATGGGCGAAACTGCCGAGAATATCGTCGATATGAGCCGCGCCGGGAATATTGCGGGCGGCGAGATTACCCGCGCGGATCAGGATCGCTTCGCGCTGCAAAGTCAGCAGCGGGCCGTCGATGCTATTAACCACGGTTACTTCAAGCGCGAGATTGTGCCGGTCACTATCCCCCGGCGCAAAGGCGATCCGCTGGTGTTTGATACCGATGAGCATCCCCGTTATATCCAGACTGATGATGGCTATATGTTAGACTCCAGTCTCGAAACGCTGGCTAAGCTGCGTCCGGTTTTCCGCAAGAACGGTACGGTCACGGCAGGCAACGCCAGCGGTCTCAATGACGGAGCCTGCGCCCTGGTGCTGATGTCGGCAGCCAAGGCCGAGGTGCTAAGGCTGAGGCCGATGGCCCGCTGGATCGCTTCAGCGGTGGCCGGCGTCGATCCGCGCGTGATGGGATTGGGGCCGGTCAGCGCCACCCGCAAAGCCTTACAGCGTGCCGGGCTGACCATCGCCGACATCGATCTGGCCGAACTAAACGAAGCCTTTGCCGCCCAATCACTTGCCGTGCTGAGCGAGTTGGGCTTAAGCGAAGCGATCACCAACGTCAATGGGGGCGCTATCGCGCTGGGCCATCCGCTCGGCTGCTCCGGTGCGCGGATTTTAACCACACTGCTATATGAAATGCAGCGCCGAGCCTCGGTGGGCGAGTCGATGCGCTATGGGCTGGCGACCCTGTGCGTGGGCGTCGGTCAGGGTGAGGCGACCATCATCGAGATGCAAAACTAACAGCGAAAATACACAGTAGAACAATTCGCTGGCTTGTTCCAACCCGGTGTCCTACTAAACCTATTTTCAAGGGAGTCCGACAGTCCTTACAGGACGACAGCGACAATGAAA
>JAGRBY010000506.1 GCA_020433835.1 Anaerolineae bacterium
GCGTTGGCCCCCCTAACCCCCCAGAGGGGGGGATTTGACGTCTTTCTCCCCCCTTTGGGGGGCCGGGGGGCTTAACTTAATGGCAGTGATAGTTCAAAAGACAGATAAAAAATCAGTGGTTTATCGGTGGCCCCCCCAAAAGCTATTAAAGCATTCTCGAAGATACCGAATCCTTTCCGGGCCGCGGATCGTTATAGAAGTAAACCAATCAAACAAATTGTGTCCCAAAAACAACCCTATAAGGAGACAACCCATGCAATTACAAAACAAAACCGTAGTCATAACCGGCGGCAGCAAAGGCATAGGCCGCGGCATCGTAGCAGCCTTTTCCGAAACCGGAGCCAACGTCTGGGCCATTGCCCGCAGCCAGGGCCCGCTCGATACGCTCAAACAAGAATTTTCCGGGGTACAAACCTGGGCTGCTGATATCGCCCACGAAGAAACCGCGTCGCACGTCATGCGCGAAATTCGGCCCGATATCCTCATCCTTAACGCCGGAGCCACCCCCACCCTGAGGCCGGTCCAGACCCTAAGCTGGCAGCAATTTAGCCAGGTTTGGAACACCGACGTAAAATCCACATTTACCTTTGGCAAAGAAAGTTTAACCATGCCTATGGCCCCCGGCAGCGTCGTCGTCATCATGTCAAGTGGAGCCGCCTTACAGGGTTCGCCCCTATCGGGCGACTATGCCGGAGCCAAACGCATGCAGTGGCTTTTAGCCAACTATCTACAACAACAAGCCGATGCTCTAAATTTAGGCATCCGTTTTATAGCCTTATTACCCAAACAAATCCTGGGCGATACGGAACTTGGCCATGCCGCATCATCCGCCTATGCTGCCAGTCAAGGCATCAGCAAAGCCGCCTTTTTAGAGCGTTTTGGAGCACCTTTAACCCCCAACGACGTGGGCCAAGGTATTCTCAAACTGCTCACCGAAGCGCGTTATCAAAATGGAACAGCCTTCACCATCACCAGCCAGGGCCTGGAGGCCATTGGTTAAGGGTTGGGGTAAATCAGGCTAAGGCTAAGGCTGAGGCTAAGCAGGCAAATTCAGGGTAAACCGCCACACACTCAAGAAATCGGCGCGTTTCTTGGCTTTTTTCTTAGTCTTCGCCTTAGCCTACTCTTGGTGACATCAATTGGCTGATTTTAAACCTATCGGTGTCCATCTGTGGACCCCCAGCCTTTTAGGAGAACCATCATTATGCCCAAACAATCACCCTCTGAAAATCTTATCCGAGCCCGTGCAGAATTTGATGAATTGGTCAAAGACATCCGGCCCGAACTCCATCGCTACTGTACCCGCATGACCGGCTCCGTCATCGACGGCGAAGATGTTGTGCAGGAAGCCTTAGCCAAAGCCTACTACGCCCTCCCCATGATGACCTCCACCGCCAATCTGCGAGGCTGGCTCTTTCGTATCGCTCATAACAAAGCCATCGACCATCTACGTCGCCTTGGCCGCCAAGAAATGGAGCCGCTTGACGATCATGTCCCCTTAGCCGAATTTGATTCCCCGCTCGAAACCCAGGAAATAGCAACCTTTGCTTTATCAGTCTTTCTAAAATTGGTTCCCAAACAACGCAGTTGTGTCATCCTCAAAGATGTCATGGGCTATTCCCTCGCCGAAATATCGGAACTGCTCGATCTAAGTATTCCGGCCATCAAAGCCGCCCTCCATCGTGGTCGCCAGCGGCTGCGAGAACTGGCAGCCCACCTCACAGCCGATGAAGCGGCACTACCCTTGAACACCCAAGAACAAACCTTGCTCACCCACTACATCGAGCGCTTTAATGCCCGTGATTTCGACACCTTACGGGCCATGCTAGCCGAAGATGTTCGCCTGGATATGCCCGGCAGAATAAAACTGCAAGGTGCCCAAGAAGTAGGGGAATACTTCCATCGCTACAGCGAAAAAGAGGATTGGCAGCTTGCCCTGGGCACGCTCGAAGGTCGCCTCGCCATTCTATTCTTCGATATAACCGAGTCCGCCTCCCAACCGGCCTACTTCATCCTCCTCAACTGGCACGACGGGCAAATTTCACACATTCGTGACTACCGCTACACGCGTTACGTTACCCAGGATGCTGAATTCACACGCCTCTAATCCTGCCCCGATAGCGCAGGGACAATGGCAATCGGAACCGCGTAGGGCAAAGTTAAGTTTGCCCTACGCTAATTTTTGATTCCCACTATCATCGCCACAAGGCCAACTCTCCCCCTCAACTCACCCACTCCCAACCCACGGGAACAAAACGAATTCCCATGTCGTCACGATAGTGCCATCCAACACACCCAATTTGGAGAGCCAATTTGACCAATCGCCTTAGCCAACATACGATCTATAGGATACTATTGACCCTATCGATGTCGATGTTAGTAGCCTAAATTACACAACCCTATGCAAAAACGCTTACTCGCTGCCTTGCTTATAATCTTCATAGCCCTTACCGCTGCCGGTTCCGCCCTGGCCCAAACCGCCGCCGGATTATCGATGACAGTCCAACCGGCCTTTGGCGGCGACTTCAAATACGGCCGCTGGCTACCCATCTTCGTCACGCTCGAAAACAGCGGCTCCGACCTCAAGGCCGAACTCCGCGCCCGAATTACCAGCCAAAGCGGGCAGCTCAACTTCGTCGTTCCCGCCGAACTACCGGCCGGCAGCCATAAACGCTTTACCCTCTACACCTTACCCAACAACTTTTCGCGCAGCATCAAAGTCGACCTGGTTCAGGATGACACCGAACTGACCAGCCAAACCGTGGAAATCTCCTCCGTACCGAATGATCGCTACTTTATCGGCGTCATCGGCGACGAGACCGCCAACTTAAGCGTCCTCAGTTCCATCAATCTGCCGGGCCGCCGCGACAACCCAGAACTGCTCAACATCACCCTGGCCGAAATCCCCGACCGGGCCGAGGGATTAACGCTCTTTGATGCGCTTATCCTCAACGCGGTCGACACCGGCCAACTTAGCCCCAACCAGCAAAGCGCATTGCAGCAGTGGGTTGTCAGCGGCGGGCGTCTCGTCCTGGGTGGCGGCAGCCGCACCGCGCTAACTTTATCCGGCCTACCGGATGCGTTGCAGCCCGTAACCTTGTCCGGCCAACAGGAACTTTCGGCCCTGCCCGCGCTCGAACAGTACGCCGACCGCGCTATTCCGATGACGGGGCCGTTTCTCCTCGCCGCCACCAAGCCGGTCGAAGCAGCAGCCACACTGCTATCTGAAACCGTAAACGGCAGCGACCAACTGCCCCTCATCGTCGAGCACAAACTGGGCAAAGGCCACGTCGATTTTATTGCCCTCGATCTCACCAGCGCACCCTTTAGCGACTGGGCCGGCGTCACCGATTTTACCGAGCGGCTGCTGTCACCGGGCGCGGCCTGGCCCAACAATCTACCGCCCGATATCGCCCCCCACCAAATGCGCGACAGCCAGATAACATCGGCCCTATCCAACCTACCCACGCTCGATCTGCCCTCCATCCGCTTCTTGGGCATCTTGCTGATCGGCTATATTATCCTGGTTGGCCCGCTCAACTATCTGCTGCTGCGTTGGCTCGACCGGCTGGCCTGGGCCTGGATAACGATTCCGCTGCTCACACTCGCCTTCTCCGGCATGGCCTATGGCGTCAGCTACCAACTGCGCGGCAGCGACATCATCGTCAACCAACTCTCCGTGATGGAGCTAAGTCAAGACGGCCAGGTAACCGATACCGAAACCTACGTCGGCATCTTCTCGCCCAGCCGCCGTGCTTATAATGTAGAGGTCTCAGGCCGTCCCCTGCTGCGCCCCCTTGGCGAAGGCTATTACGATCCCTGGAGCGGCGAGGTGCGCGTCGGCAATATGAGCGTCGTTCAATCCGAACCGGCCCAGGTCAGCGGCCTCACCGTCAACCAATGGTCCATTCAATCGTTTGTGGCCGAAACCGCGCTGCCCGACCCGCCCCAGCTCGAAGCCCAGCTCGATATCAACCGCGAGCGCCTAACCGGCCAATTAATCAACCAAAGCTCCAATACGCTGGAAGATGTTGTCATCATCTTCAATATGGATTTTCAAAAGTTGGGTAATATCCCGCCGGGGCAGACGATAGATATCGATTTCGATTTCACCACGCAGCGTGATGTCATCAGCGGCTTCGGCAGCTATATGATCTACCAAGAAGAGCTAAATCAGCCCGGATTGGAAAGCAGCCAAATCAACTTCAAGCAGCGCGTACTAGACAGCACCATCTTTAATCAATCCTACAGCAGAGACACCGGCGGTGTAACCGTTTTAGGCTGGTACGACGACAGCCCCTTAACCGTCACCCTGCAAGGGCAGGAAATCACCAGCCAAAAAACATCGCTTCTCTACGGTCAGCTACCCGTAGCGTTTGATGAAACCGACATCAGCCTGCCGCCCGCCTTCAGCCACTCCGAGTCGCTGCTCACCACCGGCCAAACCGGCACGTGTGATTACGGCACCGGCATTCAAGGGTACTACATCGATCGCGGTACAGCCGAGGTCAAACTCACCCTGCCCGACAGCATTCGCCAGGTCGAACCAGCCCGGCTCGATTTGTATGTCCAAACGGACGGCGGCGTCTGGGGCGAACTGCCCAAAATCGAACTGTACGATAACACCAGCAGCGCGTGGATCACCCTGGAGCAGCCCCAATTCGGCCAGAACCCCATCACCCAACCGCAGCACTATTACGATCCTGCCGCCGCCTCTCTGCGGGTACGCCTTTCGCGCGATGACAACGCACAAGGCGGCAGCGGCTGCGTCTTTGTCAGCCTGGCCTTCGAAGGAGAGCGCTCGTGATAAAAACCGTGCAGCTTACCAAAAAATATGGCCGCCTAACCGCCCTCGACGCGCTCGATTTGCAGGTCGAGAAAGGATCGTTGTTCGGTTTCATCGGCCCCAACGGCGCGGGCAAAACCACCACACTGCGCCTGCTGGCCGGGTTGCTCGAACCGACCTCCGGCCAAATTTGGTTCGACGGCCAGGAAATCAGCCGCGACCCCGGCGAGGCCCGCTGGCAAGTTGGCTACATGCCCGACTTCTTCGGCGTCTACGAAGATATGAAAGTCTGGGAATATCTCGACTTCTTCGCCCGCTGTTATCATCTCTCGCCCGACCGCCGCCGCCGCACCGTCGATGAACTCCTGGAGTTGGTCGACCTGACCCACAAACGCAACGAATGGGTCGAAAGCCTTTCGCGCGGCATGCGCCAACGCCTCTGTTTAGCCCACGCCCTGGTTCACGATCCCCAAATCCTGCTGCTCGACGAACCCGCCTCCGGCCTCGATCCCCGCGCCCGGATCGAAATGCGCGAACTGCTAAAAGAACTCTCGACGCTGGGCAAAACCATCCTCATCAGCTCCCACATCCTGGCCGAACTGGCCGAAATGTGCGAC
>JAGRBY010000507.1 GCA_020433835.1 Anaerolineae bacterium
GGCCCAAATTGGGTCGCTACCCGAAACGTTGTATGTATTCAGCCCTCAAGGCGAACTTTTTCGATTTCATCGAGGCTGTAGTGTGGTTGACTACGCGTATCAAGTTCACAGCGAGGTGGCTCACCAATGCAAACGCTTTAAGATTAACGGCGAAGTAGTCGGGCCGGCCACGATTTTGCACCATCTCGATTTGATCGAACTGGAACGCGACCCCCAATTTCCCGGCCCGAATCGTGCCTGGCTCAACGCTGCTCGCACCAACCGCGCCCGCAGCCACATCGAACGCTTTCTCAAGCGCCACTCGCGCAACCAAAACCAGGGTCGGGCCGTGCTCGATCAAAAACTACGCGAACTATCAGAGCATTATCGCATCGACATCCCCAAACACCGCATCGAGCAGGTGCTTCAACAAGCAGCCCGCCGCCTTAACCTTGAGCAGATTGAAGATCTGCTGGCCGAAATCGCCTCCGGTCGTGTTTCAAGTGACCCCATCCTGCACCCCATCTTTGCCAAAGAAATTGTGAGGCAGGTGGAAACTCCCAGTGACATCGGGCTGTTTCCCCATCAATTAAGCCTGGCCCAATGCTGCAAACCACGCCCCGGTGATAACATTATCGGTCGCGCCCGGACCAAAGACGATGAAGTTATCCACTTAAAAATTCATCAGGCCGATTGCACCCACATCAAGCGCAAAAAAGTCGAAGGCGAAATACCACTGCGCTGGCGTCTCCAACCGCAACTGAAGGCAGTGGCACGCCTTGAAATGACGGCGCTGGCCAAAGATACCTTGCTGTATGATGTGATGAAGGTTTTTCGCTCATACATCCCTAACATCACCATCCATAAAGTCGATGCTATTACCCGCAGCGGCGTTACCCGGCTCAACCTAACGGTTGAAGCAAAAGAACAAGCGCTGATCACCAAACTCAGCCACAAATTGGAAACACTGCCGGGGCATGCCATTAATGAAATACGACAGATGAAGCTGCTGCTCTCAGAGCGTGAGGAGTTGGCTAAACCGGCCTCGTTAAGTGGGTTCAACCCCTATCGCCGCCAACCGGTTCAAGAGCGCGAGATGTTTTTTGGCCGATCGGCCGAGTTGGATCAAGTATCCAATCTACTGCGGGCCGGAACCGGCGTTATTCTGGTGCAGGGCCAGCGGCGTGTCGGCAAAACATCGCTGCTGTTCCATTTGAAAAAACATTACCTCAGCCGTTTTGGGGTTTTATCGGCCTTTATCGACTTGCAGCTTCTAGGCCATCTCAGTGAGTCCACTTTTTATTACGAAATCGCCAACGCCGTCTATAACGACCTGCAAGATGAAAGCCAGGCCGCCGATCTGGAACCACCCCTACACGAACTGTTTGAACTCAACTCGACCAATGAACTCATCAACTACTTAAAAGCCGTGCAGCAGCACTTTGGTCTTAACAAGCTGGTTTTGCTGATCGATGAGTTCAGCCGTACAATTGACGCTTACCGACAAAACAGACTGGATCAGACCTTTTTTGATCAGTGGCGCGGTGTTATCCAGGCCACTATTCCTGAAATCAGCTACATTATGGTTGTCCAGCAGCAAAGTTACAACCAACTGCCGAGCCAAACCGACCAAACGACCGTAGCCCCTATTTGGCATCTACTGGAACTGGGCGAACCCATTCTCTTAAAACCGCTCGATGAAAAGGCCGCTCGGCAGCTTATTGAACGCCCAACCTATAACATCTTAGAATACTCTCCTGAAGCTATCAGAGCCGTGTGGCAGTTGGCCGGCGGCAGTCCGTTTTTAATTCAGGCCTTTTGTTTTAACTTGGTGAGGCATATGGCCTATAAAGGGGATCGACACGTTGAGTTATCTGATATAGAATTGGTGCAGAACGAATTTATGCGGCCCAATGAAAGTCTTTTTGCCCATCTAATCGACATTATTCAGGTAACCGAAGCAACAGTAATTTGCCGCCACCTGGCCCGCATTACCGGCGGCAAAAATCAACCCGTTTCTTTGGCTGAGCTAACACCGGCTTTGCCGAATATTTCTAAGAAACGGTTGCTCAGTACCCTAAACCAATTGACTCAACAGCATATCTTAGTAGAACCGGAACCAAAAACCTGGCGATTTGCCAGCCAACTCTTTGGCCGTTGGCTTGTTGTCAATCGCATTCTTGAGTAAACAACACACCCTTTAACCTACCATGTCTATCCCAAAAGGAGAGGGACGAAATGGAGTCAATTAAAGCCCGTTTTTTCGGACGAAAAACCATTGTAGCCGATCTGGTACCGGGCCTGTTAGCTCCCAGCCAGCCCTTGGATTTTTCGTTGGTCGGGCCAAAGCTCATCGGCAAAAGTCGCCTGCTTAAATATTTGGCCGATGAAACCGGCCCGCTGCGTGGCCCCGACCCCTACGGCTGGCGTCCCGAGCGCTTTAGAGACGGCCACAACATCATCGTGGGCCATTACGATTGCGACTGGCCCGCGGCCAAAGAACATCTCACCGAATTTATCAACCAACGGCTAACCAGCCAACTGCAAGACGAACCCTACCGCCATCTTAATTTCGATTGGTCACGCATCAACAGCGCCACATCGCCGGGCCAGCGCATCGGGCAGATGGTGCGCCAGCTCGATCAGCTTCAGATGCGTCTCATCCTATTACTCGACAACTTCGACCACGTTCTGCGCAGCGAACACGTCACCCCCGATATGGTCAACGAACTCCGCCCCTTAACCAACGAGTTGGGGCTGGTTGTCGCCACCGAAGAGGCACTGCACGATCTCAACCAGAGCATCGCTGCCTCGCCGTTGTTTAATGTCATGCACCAGCATTTTATCGGGCTGCTGGAACCGGAAGGCACGCAATCGTGGCTCGATGCCTACCAGGAGCGCAACCCGATGTCACCGGAGGTCATCGCTCAACTGATGGATATGACCGGCGGCCATCCGTTTCTACTGGCTCGCGTCAATGACATATTGATCGAAACCGAAACCCTTATGCCCGGCATCACCAAGCTAGATGTCGAGCAGATCCCTTTACTCAGCCTGCGGTTGGCCGAGCACGGTCGCCAACTGTTTGAGCTGAATTGGCACAAATTAAACGACGCCGAGCGATCACTGGTAAAACCGCTGGTCAAGCAGCTTCTCAAAGCGGCTATCCCCATCGGCCAACTGCCCGTCGAGCAAGTGACATCCCTAAACTGGTTAATTAACCAGGCCATCGTCTCCTACCATCATAACAGTTACCAAATCTACTCACCGCTCTTTCGGAAATTCTTACTCAACAAAGAGCAAAAAGGCGAATTTGACGACACGGCCCCGGCCAGAGCCGCATTACACGCAGACAAAATTTATGATCAGCTCACCCCCAAAGAAGCAGACCTGCTGCGTTACTTTGAAACCAACAGCCACACCGTTATCTCGGTCGATACATTGTTGATCGATGTTTGGAATCAGCCGGAGGCATCGCCGCGCCGTGTGCAGGAAGCCATCCGGCGGCTGCGGAATAATCTAAACAAGCACCACCCCCCTATCGGAGTTATTGAAAATGAACGAGGCGAGGGATACCGTTACATCCCTAACACCCTATAGATCTATATTGCAAAGCTGTTTAGGCTGTGCTAAACTATGCTCACCTTCAGATGTTTCTAAAGGAATCTCATATCCTGATGTCGACCCGTCTAGGAGTATAACCACACTTGGGGTACAACCCGATCGAGACTGCCGCCTCTTTCAGAAATCTGTACCGCTCCTACAACCGATCAGGATAGCTGCTATGAGAACTGCATTGAAGCCAATGGATATACAACCCACAATGAACTCCAAAAATAAAACGCAACCGGTAAACGCTGCCTTATCAAGCGGTCTTTTTCTGCCCGCTTTATGGTACCAAAGCGAATTGCTTAACCTTATTCTGCTCGTCTCAATTGGGCTGATTATTTTGGCCGTTATTCTCGGAATTTTCCTGTTTATTATGGTGCGCCGCTCCCAGGCCAAGAAAGCGGTCAAAGCCGGGGCTACAGAACAAATGCCCATTGTTGATATTGACGATAGCCTGGAGGTCACCCTCCCCAGCGCTCGGCCTTTGGATAATGATGAAGATGAGGATGACGACAAGGATGACACCGAACCCAGCCTGCCGGTTATCAAAACCGTGGGCGAACCGAACGTTTTCCCCATTTCCGGCGAGCGACCGGCTGACATCACCTGGGAGATCGCCAGCCTGACCGATGTCGGCTTAAAGCGCGAACTCAACGAAGATAACATGCTGATGATCGAAGCTGAGGACAGCAATTTCGGCCCCTACGGCGTCTACGTTGTTGCCGATGGCCTGGGCGGCCACGTAGCCGGCGAGGTTGCCAGCCAGGTTACGGTCGATACCATTTACCAACATCACGAACAAAATCCACCCTCGCTTGGCTCGGCGGCCATCGAAGAGTGGCTGAGAGACACCACCACAGCCGCAAACGAGGCCGTTCTACGACACCAGGACGAAAGTGACGAGGGTAAGAAGATGGGGTCAACCATTATTATGGCCCTGGTCACCGGCCAAAGTGCCCACATTATCAATGTTGGCGACAGCCGGGCCTACTACATCAACTACGATAGCATCCGCCAGGTTAGCGTCGATCACTCGCTGGTGGAGCGGCTGGTTCAAATCGGCCAAATCACGCGCGAGGAAGCCCGCACCCACAAACAGCGCAACGTTATCTACAGCACGCTTGGCGAAAAACGCAAAATGGAAATCGGCTACTATCAAATCGAACTTAACCCCGGCGACCGCTTGCTCCTCTGCTCCGATGGGCTAAGCGAAAAATTACCCGACGAAGAAATTCTAAAAATCAGCCACCACCAAGACGATCCGGCTTTGGCCATCCAAATGCTGGTGGAAGCCGCCAAACAGGCCGGCGGCGAGGACAATATCACCGCCCTCCTCGTTCAAATGAACGGGTAAGGGACGCCGGTTAGCCGAAACTATCCAACTACGGCATATTTCGGCTAACCGCATACACCTAGGGTGAATAACAAAACCCCTGTCTATCAAAAACTTATCGCCGCCGCCATCTTGGCTCCTTACACGCTTATCGTCATCGCCAGCAGCTTCATCTACCTGGTTATCTTTACGCTCCCGTTTCTCCTGACGCGGCTGTATCAAACCATCCCGCCGGTTGATTACACCAAGCTAACTAACTACTCACCTGTTGGCTTCCTGGCCTATCTTTTTGGGCTAGGCGCACTGTTCGTGCTGTTCATCGGCGCTGTCCGGCTCGCAAGTCGTCCCACAGCAAACGCACCCCGCCCCACAATCCGGCTGGTCTGGATCGGCAGCGCCATCTTCGCCACCATCCTCTGCTTTTCCTACCCCCTCACCGCCATCGATCTCTTCATCTACGCCATTC
>JAGRBY010000508.1 GCA_020433835.1 Anaerolineae bacterium
TTCCTGCGGCCACTGTGTCCGTACCATTGAAAACGAAGTAAGTGATCTGGAAGGCGTTAAAGTCGTTTCCGCTTCTCAAGACACAAAGATGGTCACAGTGGAGTGGGAAGAGCCGGCCCAAAGTTGGGAAGGCATCAAAGCCCTGTTGGAAGAAATCAATTATCCGCCGGAAAATTAGGTGACATCTACCGATGACCGGCTGTCGAACACCTGTGTAGACGGCTGGTCATCGGTAGACCCTAACCAATTTTATGCATGGATTAAAACGAACGGTATGGGCGGTGATTGTGTTAAGCATCATCGCCTTTTTGGTAAGCTGCGGTACGGCAGGCCCTGCCCCTTTGGCAGCCCAAGATGAACCAACGCTGGTCTACATCTACACCGAAGGTTGACCCCCTTGAGCGGAGATGAAGCCCATCGTGGATGGGTTAGAGCAAACGTACGGCGAGCAGTTGGTTTTCAAACGCATCAACGCAATTGAAGGCAATGGTCCGGCTATCATGCGCGATTATCGTATTCCCGGCCATCCTACGACACTGATTTTTGACAGCGAGGGGCAAGAGGTTCAACGCTTCATCGGGCCGCAGCCGGTTGAGGCGATAGAGGATATCATTTTGACGATTGTAAAAGAGTAACGGGTAATTGGTAAATAGTAAATAGTAAATGGTAATTGATGATTGTCTAAAAAATCTCCAATTACAAATTACCAATTACTTCTTTAAGGAGATGTCACGATGGCACAAAATAAAAAAATTACGATGCCTGTTTTGGGCATGACCTGTGCCAACTGTGTCGCAGCGGTTGAAAGAAACGTAAAGAAAGTTGAAGGCGTCGACGATGCAGCGGTCAATTTTAGCACCGAGAAAGTCTCGGTCAACTACGATCCGGCCAAAGCGACGCCGCAAGTCATTATCGACCGTATTGCCCGCGCCGGGTATGAAGTGCCGGTCGCCAGTATCGAACTGCCGATTACCGGGATGACCTGCGCCAACTGCGTCAACACAGTCGAGAGAACGCTCAACAAAAAAGTACCGGGTATTCTGGAAGCGAATGTTAACTTCGCCACCGAAAAAGCCACGGTCAAATATATTCCCGGCACAGTGACTCGTGCCGATATGGTCGCCGCTGTTGAAAGAGCAGGCTACGGTGTGGTCGCCGCCGACTCCGATGAGGCGCTGGTCGATGCCGAAAAAGAGGCCCGTGAACGAGAAATTCGCGACCAGACGCGTAAATTGTGGGTTGGCGTTATCTTTACCCTGCCCCTATTTCTGATAAGTATGGCTCGCGATTTTGGGTTAATAGGCCACTGGGCGCACGCGAGTTGGGTCAATGTTCTCTTCCTGGCGCTGGCGACGCCGGTTCAATTTTACACCGGCTGGGATTATTACGTCGGTGCCTACAAAAGCCTGCGCAATAAATCGGCCAATATGGATGTGCTGGTGGCGCTGGGTTCATCGGTGGCCTACGGCTACTCGATTATCGTGACGGCCGGTCTGCTGGGCGGGCATGTCTATTTCGAAACCTCAGCAGCGATTATCACGCTGATCAAAGTCGGCAAGCTGCTGGAAGTTCAGGCTAAAGGCAAAACCAGCGAGGCCATCAAAGCGTTGATGGGCCTGCAAGCCAAAACCGCACGCATCGTGCGCAACGGCACGGAAGTCGATATTCCGGTCGATCAGGTTGAGGTTGGCGATACGGTTGTCATCCGACCCGGTGAGAAAGTACCGGTCGATGGCACGGTGGTTAACGGTTTCTCTTCGGTGGATGAGTCGCTGCTGACGGGCGAAAGTTTGCCGGTCGACAAGAAAGTCGGCGATGAGGTCATCGGCGCGACGCTTAACAAACAAGGTTTGCTTAAAATCGAAGCCACCAAAGTTGGACGCGACACTGCTCTGGCCCAAATTGTGCGCCTGGTTGAAGAAGCCCAAGGTTCCAAAGCGCCGATTCAAGCCCTGGCCGATAAAGTCGCGGCCATTTTTGTCCCGGCGGTAATTAGTATTGCTGCCCTTACCTTCATCGCCTGGTTAGTTGGCGACGCAGGTTTTACTCCGGCTCTGGTGCGGCTGGTAGCTGTCCTGGTTATCGCCTGCCCGTGTGCTCTCGGTCTGGCGACACCGACCGCGATTGTGGTCGGTATGGGTAAAGGGGCAGGGCAAGGCATTCTGTTCAAAAACAGCACCTCCTTAGAACGTGCGCATGCTCTCCAAGCCATTGTTCTGGACAAAACCGGAACGATTACCAAAGGGCAACCGGCAGTGACAGACATCGTACTCAGTGAGAATTTAGAATTGAGAATGAAGAATGTAGAAACGGTGGGGCAAAATGCAGCTTCTAATTCCCAATCTCCAGTCTCGAATCTCCAATCTCGAATCTCCACTACAGACATCCTTCGGCTGGCCGCATCCGTCGAGCGCGGCTCAGAGCATCCGCTGGGTGAGGCCGTGGTTCGAGCCGCGCAGACCGAAGGGGTGAATTTAAGCGAACCGGCCCACTTCGAGGCCATTGCCGGTCACGGTGTGGCGGCTGAGGTAGAGGGTTATCGCATCTTATTGGGCAACCAACGCTTGATGGAGCGCGAGGGTGTCGATTTAAATGGTCTTGGTCCCAAAGTTGAGCAGTTACAGAATGAAGCCAAAACCGCTATGTGGGTGGCTATCGACGGCCAGGCCGGCGCTGTCATCGGTATTGCCGATACCATCAAAGATGGGTCGAAAGAAGCCATTGCCAAGCTCAAAAAAATGGGCTTGCAAGTGGTGATGATGACCGGTGACAATCGGGCTACGGCTGAGGCTATTGCCGCCGAGGTTGGCGTTGATCGGGTACTGGCCGAAGTGTTACCGGGCGATAAAGCAGCCAACGTCGCCCAACTGCAAAAAGAAGGGTTGACCGTCGCGATGGTCGGCGACGGTATCAACGATGCCCCGGCACTGGCTCAGGCCGATGTCGGCATCGCCATTGGAACAGGGGCCGATGTAGCGATGGAAGCCGCCGGCATCACCTTAATTAGCGGCGACCTACAGGGCGTGCCGAAAGCCATCGGACTAAGCCACGCCACGATGCGCACAATTAAGCAGAATCTATTCTGGGCCTTTGCCTATAATGTTGTGCTTATTCCGGTAGCCGCAGGTGTATTAGCCTTCTTCCCCGGTTTACCCATCTACCTACGCGAGCTGCACCCCATCGCCGCTGCATTCGCGATGGCTTTTAGTTCGGTGACGGTGGTTAGTAACAGTCTGCGCTTACGCAGTGCAAGAATTGAGTAAACACACGGTAATTGGTAGATGGTAATTGGAAACTATATAACCAATTGCCATTTACTGACGGTTTTAGTCGAGATGAGGAGCGAAGCATCCTCAGATGCGGAGCAGCAGGGCAAACCCGCTTCGCATCTGAGGCCTGTCCTAGCACAGTCGAAGGGATGCTTCGCTCCTCGCTCAAACGAATGGTATAAAGGAAAAAACTTGTCCCAAACTATTCTCTTGACCACTAATGTGTGATTGATCTTATCGATCATTGTCGCGATTGGAGTGGTGTATGTACTCCGCTCGCAAATTAAAGATGGACTGCGTTCGTTACAATATGGCGTTATTGGTCTGGTTACCTTCACCGCATTTGTCCACCTTATTTCGGGAGCCAATGATTATATTTTGTTTCTCAACGGGATGGGCTACATGGCTTTATTATTAGTCCTCTACTTTGTACCGTTGGCAGAGCTAGCGCGATACCGGCCCTGGCTTTATGGGGCGCTTATCGCCTATACAGTCGTTACAATAGTTCTCTACTTTGAGGTTCACCCCTGGGGATTGCAAGTCAGATCACTGGATATGTTAGGTTGGGTAACAAAAGGGGTCGAGGTAATTTTGATTGGCGCACTGCTGTTAGATTTATAGCAAAGTCGGCAACTTCAGTCGAATTTATCGGAACAGTCAAGATAGAATAGACCTGGTAGGTTTTCGACACCCAACCTTTTGTTAAATAGCAATAATTACCCATTCAAAAGTCACCTTTCTTGACCGCCATCAGCCAAAGCCTGTCATGTCTCTGAGCTAAAACAAAATTTCTTTATTTTCGTTAAATATTTTTGACATTTCACCTCAACCGTGATATTCTCCTGCTGCGTAACCGCTTACGTAACCGCTTACTCCAAATTTTCAACCTATTTAGACTAAGCTAACTACTGTGCCAACCACAAAGATGTGATTGACTTATGAGCCGAGTAAACATCAAGGATGTTGCCGAACGGGCCGGTGTCTCTACGGCTACCGTTTCGCATGTACTCAATGAAACACGTTATGTGCGCGAAGAAACGCGCCAGCGGGTGCTGCTTGCTGTGCAAGAGCTTAACTATCATCCTAGCTCTATAGCCCGAGGCTTAGCCACCAACTCTACTCAAACCATCGGGTTGGTTGTTTCTGATATTACCAACCCCTTTTTCACGGCTATGGCTAAAGCCATTGAGGATGTGGTTACTAACCATCACGGTTACTACACCATTTTCTGCAACACGGATGAAGATCCTGAGCGCGAAGAAGAGTATCTTCGTCTTCTGCAAGCCCGGCAAATTGACGGGTTGATCATTACCCCCACCGGCGTTCACTCGGAACGTCTCATCCAGATGAATAACCTTGGCATTCCGATTTTACTGCTTGATCGCTCGGCCCCTGAGGTTAACGCCCCCTTGTTAGAGGTTGATAATGAGGATGGGGCGTACCAGGCCACCCGCTATCTGATCGAGCTAGGCCATCGCCGGATTGCCGTTCTCACCGGCAAAAAAACGATTTCCACGCTTTATAAACGCCTAAAAGGGTATAAACGCGCTCTGAATGAGGCCGATATTCCTTTTGATGAAACACTCATTATGCGAGCCGACCCTAAATTTTACGGCATTACACCGCAGCCTGATGGAACTATTTTGTACCCACTGGTCGATGAGCAAATTGCCTCCAGCCCCTGTGCTGCGCTTCGAGACGTCTTCAACTCGCCCGATCCGCCAACCGCCATATTTGTTACCAACAATCAAATGACCCTAAGAGCACTTTATGCTTTGAAAGAAGTCGGGTTACGCTGCCCGAATGATGTTTCGGTCATAAGCTTTGACGATCACGATTGGGCACCGTTATTTTCGCCGCCACTTACGGTCATTCGCCAGCCGACTCATCAGTTGGGGCAAACTGCTGCACAAGTACTTATGCAGCTTATTCATAAAGAAACGGTTGATGAAATACCGCGAATGCCTGTCGAATTAATTGTTCGCGAGTCTTGTCGCCCTGTTACGCCAACGGTTCATTAATGAAAATGAGTTCCTGTAACTCACTTCATCAAACATATTACTAACTTTATAGTACAAAGGAAAAACTATCTCATGCCTCTGTTAG
>JAGRBY010000509.1 GCA_020433835.1 Anaerolineae bacterium
CGTGGAGCTAAACTCGAAGGAGCTGATTTAGAAGGGGCCGATCTCAGTTACGCCAAACTCAACGGGGCCGATTTCAGCCGAGCCAATCTTAACAACGCTAACCTCAACCAAGCTTCACTCTCTAACACTGATCTCCTGGAAGGCACCAATCTCAATCGAGCCAGTTTGAATGCAGCCAATCTCAGCCAGTGCAACTTACAAGGAACAAACTTACGCGGCAGCGATTTAAGTCACGCCAATCTATCCGAAACGAAGCTGGCTTATGCCGATTTACGCCGGGCAAATCTTTCCGAGATCAATCTGCGGGGAGCGGATCTCAATAACGCGGATCTCGGTCGGGCAGATTTGCGCGGCGCAAATCTAAGAGGCACTGATTTATCCCTTGCTATTTTGCGTGGCTCCGAGCTGACCGGCGCTTATTATGATAAGCACACCAAATGGCCCCAAGGGTTGATGCCGGACGTTGCCGGAGCCATTTTCGACGACACAAGCAGCTAAGAAGAACATCTGGGAAGATGTCTATTTTCCCTGAAAAAATTTACCTCCGGCGAAAGCCAGGGTTGCCAGCGCCGCGGTTGCCAGCGCGCCGGCAGCCAGCTTCGCTTTCGGTTTATCGGACCATTCCCCTCTGGAAAGATCAAGCCAGCCAGTCATCACTTTCTTCACCGTCGGCGTTAAGCGCGTACGGTTGTAGGCGTCGGCGGCTTTTTTGATGGCTTCGGCCTGAGTCGGATAGGGGTGAATGACCGTCGCCAGCGTTTTCAAACCCACATCGGCGATCATTGCCAACGTGATCTCATTGATCATCTCCCCGGCATGTGGAGCCACAATCGTCGCCCCCACAATTTTATCCGTTCCCTTTTTGACGTGAATTTTTACAAATCCTTCTTCATCGCCATCGGCCACGGCGCGATGCACTTCAGCCATCGGGACGGTAAAGGTATTGATATCGATATCGATACCAGACTCGGCGGCATCGCGCGGATACATGCCCACGTGCGCCACCTCCGGATCGGTGTAGGTCACCCAGGGGATAGTCAGCGCGCTCAATTTTTTGCGCCCCAAAAAGAGGGCATTTTGCAAAACGATGCGAGCCGCGGCATCGGCGGTATGGGTAAACTGGTATTTCATAGCGATGTCGCCGGCGGCGTAAACATGGGGGTTGGTCGTTTGTAAATAATCGTTGACCTCTACCCCTTTTTTGTTGTACGCAATTCCGGCAGCTTCCAGATCTAGCCCTTCGATATTCGGCACTCGACCCACCGCTGATAAAATCTCGTCAACAACCACTGTCTTTTCCTGCCCTTGATGTTCAAAATGGAATACCTTTTCATCGCCTTGAGTAGAAATGCGGCTAACCTTCGCTTCTAGCATCAGTTCGATGCCTTCCCGGCGCAGCACCTGCTCGACAATCTTGGCGGCGTCTTCGTCTTCGCGACCCAACACTTGCGGCAAAATATCAAACACAACAACCTCGCTGCCCAAACGTCGAAAAGCCTGGGCCAACTCACTGCCGATAGGACCAGCGCCGATAACGCCAACACGTTTGGGTCGCTGGGTGAGAGAAAAGACGGTTTCGTTAGTTAGGTAGCCCACCTCGGCCAGCCCCTCGATAGGCAAGTGCATGGGGCGCGCGCCGGTTGTGATCACGGCTTTTTTGAACTTTAGCACCTTGCCGCTCACTTCGACAGTATCCGGGCCGGTAAATCGACCATCACCTAAAAAGACATCGATCCCTAACTTTTGAAAACGCCAGATCGAGTCTTCATGGCTCAGTTCGGCCCGTACCCGACGCATGCGCTCCATGGCAGCGGCAAAATGGGCTTCAGTCACCTCCGGCTTGGGCACGCCGATTTCCACGGCTACGTCATCGCCAAACACGCGTGAGGCTCGAATGACCGCTTTAGAGGGAACACAGCCCACATTGAGGCAGTCGCCCCCCAGCAGGCCGCGCTCAACCAAGGCCACTTTAGCCCCCAGGCCCGCCGCTCCGACCGCTGCCACCAGCCCAGCCGATCCGCCGCCGATCACAACCAGGTTGTAGCGCGATGCGGGCTTAGGGTTGATCCAGGAGGTCGGATGGGCATTATACACCAATTCTTCGTTATATTTATCGTTTGGTAAAACTTCTATCGTTGGAATATGACTCATTAGTATTACTCCGCTAAAAATAGTACGGTATGACGTTAAAGATTTACTCGGCTTCTTTCTTTTTGAAAAAGCGAGAGATGACGATGCTGACTACAAATATGACCGCTCCAAAGGCTAGCACCCAGGGGTTGAATTCCGGCGATTTGCCCTCAAGCAAATCGGTGATAGACAGCGATGCGCCAAAAGAGACAAAGGCGATAGTACCGGGAATAGAGCCGAGGAAGGAAGCCAGTATGAAAGATTTCCAGTCGATACGCAAGAAGCCGGCCAGGTAGTTCACCAGATCATACGGCAGGAAGATAAAGCGCATAATCAAAACGGTCTCAAAGCTGTTGTTGCGCATGCGTTCGGCATAGCGACGGATCCAACCCGAGTCCTCATCGCTGCCTTCGGGGATAAGCCCCTTACCGAAGTAGCGCCCAATCAAGTAGGCCACGGTCGCCGACGTATTACTGGCCACAAAGGTGTACAGGACAGCCAGCACCAAATTGCCAATCGAACCACTGCCAAAAACCGTGCCGGCTGTGACTGTTAGAATTATCGCCGAGAAAAAGATAAGCGGACGCAACGCATAAATCAAAATGTAGAGCAGCGGGCCATAAGGCGACTCAAGCAGCCCCACAATCTCAGCCACCGCTTTGGTCGGGGTGAGATCGTTGCTGATATAGTACCAGGCATAGCTACCTAACAAAAGAAGCCAAATCGCCAAAGCGACCAGCTTTTGTCCATGTCGGCTGAGAAATGACTCGTTTGATGCGTTATCTGCTCTTTGGTTTTCTGGGGAAGACTCAGAGTCGCGTTGTACATCGGCTATCATGGTTATTCTCCTTGATTGTCATATAACTTACGCAGGACTTTTATCCGTTACGATGAAAGACTCGTCTAAAAACAGGTTCGGTCGATCAGACATAAAATTATTTACCTGTCTTACTCTATTCTACGCATGGATATTACGTAACTATTAAATTGAAAATAGTGTTATGCATTGAGCGATGGTCAGTTAGACAAGCTGCATTCAATATGCTATCACAATCGAGGAAAAATTATGTAAGATATCTCACGTTCAGTATAAAGTAGCGAGACACAAAGGGGTATTTACGTCAGTGTCTCACACGCCCGGCGCACTGCCTCAACGATAATGCGATGCTCGGCCTCGTGTACGCGCGTCTCGAAGGTGTCGAGTGTGTCATCCGTGTAAAAGGGGACAATCTCTTGGGTGATAACCGGCCCGGCATCGACCTCCGGCACGGCGTAGTGCACCATGCAACCACTGTGGTCGATCTCGCCATTTTGATAAGCCTCGAAGGCGCGGCGAATGGCCTCAGTGCCGGGAAAGGTATCGGGCAGCGCCGGATGGAGATTAATGACCCGATTCGGGAATCGATCTAGAAATGCCGGCGAAAGTACCAGCATCCAACCGGCCAGCACGATGAGATCAGGCTCGAAAGCCTCAACGCGCTCGGCCAGATCGGCGTCATAGGCTTGGCGGTCGCTTCCGGCGTCGAGGTAGGGTTTTAGGGGGAAGTAAATGGTCGGCACTCCGGCCTGTTCGGCTCGCGTTAGGCCAAATGCCTTTTTTTTGTTAGCAACAACCGCTACGACCTCCGCCGGTAGCTGCTGCTGAGCGACGGCATCCAAAATGGCTTGGAGGTTGGTACCTGAACCGGAGACGAGGACGACTAGTCGACAAGGCATTGTGGTGTTCTCATTTCTTTCGTTTTCTCAATTTCTTACGGAGATGATAGGTTAACGCTAAAGCAATACAGTCACGCAACTCTTCCACGGGTATCTCGTCATCCTCATTGAAAAGGATGCTGCGATTGCCGCCATACGTGAACTGGGTCGGGTATTTTTCTCTGAATGTCTCTACCAGGTTGGTGGTACATTTGAAATACATGGCGTACTGATCTTCGTTTGATTTTTTCCAGGCGACTCTGACCGTGCTTCCGCTCTTTGTTTGGGGAGTCAAATAACTAGGCTCGCCCCATTTCAGGGTTTCATCCAGCTCTCCCACACCCTCTGTTACCGCTGCTGTATCGAAGATGAGCTGGCGCAGAAACAGCAACTTTTCCCTCATCTCCTGCGGATAACTATCGAAAACCGCTGCCACTTCGGGATTGGTAATTTGTCTATCTTTCACTTTATACAATCTCCACCGGCCCGGCAGCACCTTCCACATCCGTTTTAATCTGTCCCACAACAAAAACCGCATCTTCTAGCGCCGCTTGCGCCACGGCGACCGAGTCGGGAGAGACAACCACCAGCATGCCCAAACCCATATTGAAAGCGTGGAACATCTCCGCTGCTGGAATATCGCCCTGCTGCCGGATCAATTCAAAAATGGGTGGTTCAGGCCAGGTGCCGCGTTTGATTGTGGCCCCAAGCCCATCAGGTAAAATGCGCGGCAGATTGTCGATCACCCCACCGCCGGTAATGTGGGCTAAGCCGCGTATTCCTACGCCCGCTTGCTGCAAGCGGGTTACCGGCTCCAGATAGGATCGATGTACAGCCAACAGCGCCTCGCCAATAGAACCATCCAATTCGGTTTGATGGGCTTCCCAATCCAGTTCGCCAAGCACCTTACGGGCCAACGAGTAACCGTTGGTGTGAAGTCCCGTCGAGAGTAATCCCAAAATCACATCTCTGGCTTCAATAGCCGAACCGTCGATGAGATGATCACGCTCAACCACGCCCACCACGGTACCGACCAGATCGATCTCGCCCGGTTCGTATACGCCGGGCATCTCGGCGGTTTCGCCACCTAACAAAACACAGCCTACAGATTGACAGGCTGTAGCCACACCACCCACAATCGAAGCAATCTGCTCCGGCTTCAGTTTCGAGGAAGCGACGTAATCGAGGAAGAACAAAGGCCGTGCCCCCTGCACCAAAATATCGTTCACACAGTGATTCACCAAATCCTGGCCGATGGTGTCCCAGCGATCAAGTTTGGCCGCAACTTTGGTCTTGGTACCAACCCCATCGGTGGAAGCAACCAGCACCGGCCCGGCCATCGATTTTATGGCAGCGCCATCATACAGCCCGCCAAACGAACCCAAACCGGCCAGAACTTCCGGCGTATAGGTCGCCTGTACGGCCGCTTTCATCATCTCTGTTGCCCTCTGCCCGGCCGCAATATCGACCCCGGCTTGAGCGTAAGCATCGTGTTGGCTCACAAAACTTCCTCTTTGTTCGTATATGTTTTAGATGTTCGTATATCTAGT
>JAGRBY010000050.1 GCA_020433835.1 Anaerolineae bacterium
GTTTTGTCTACAAAATATTGACAATGTGACGCTTTTAGACTACTATATAGACACAAATAGAAAAAAACTGGACAATTACTATTGCGATCTGTATCTTTTACAATGCTTTTGGAGTTTAGGGTGATCCACTAAGTTCTGATAGAACTTCTTTATTTAGCAATGAACTCCATAAACCCTATCCCGGACAAGCCGGAACCAAAGAAGAAACAAATACCGCAAAGACGCAAAGGCCGCAAAGTTTTTAATGTATTTTTCTTAGCGAACTTTGCGCCTTGGCGGTTCATCTTCTTGCTCAAAAAACAAGAAGTTACTTGTATAGATACTATATTTAACAACGCCATAGTATAGAGAGAAGGGTGAATTACCCATGAATTCAGATCAAGGCCAACGTGCCACATTCAACTTGAAAGCGGTTGTGCAGGAGACCGGCCTAAAACCCGATACCCTCCGTGCTTGGGAAAGACGCTACGGCATGCCGCAGCCAGACCGAACGGATGGCGGGCATCGGCTTTATTCCCAAAAAGATATCGAAACCCTCAAGTGGTTGGTCTCGCGCCAAGAAGAGGGCATGAGCATCAGCCGGGCCATCAATCTGTGGCACCAACTCGATGCGGAAGGAAAAGATCCGTTACTGCTCGATGGCTTTGGCGATGTGACGTCCAGTTCGCCCGCGCCGGTTTACACCGGCGGCGAAAAAATCCGGGATGTGTGCCGGGCTTGGGTTGAGGCCTGCCTCAACTTTGATGAGCAGCGGGCCGAACATATTCTTAATCAGGCGTTTGCGCTCTTCTCGCCAGAAGTGGTTTGCTTTGAAATTTTGCAGCGTGGCTTAACCGATATAGGTGACAAGTGGCATAAAGATCTCATCACCGTTCAGCAAGAGCATTTTGCCACGTCGCTGGCGATGCGCAAGCTGGAGGGGTTGGTCGCTGCTACGCCGCCACCGACTCGGCCTGGTCGTTTTGTTGTGGCCTGCGCACCGTCTGAGGAACACAGCTTTAACCCGCTACTCATCACCTTTCTCCTGCGTCGCTATGGCTGGGAGGCTATCTATTTAGGAGCCGATGTGCCGGCCTATAAAATGGAAGTGACGATGGCCCAAACTAAGCCGCAGCTCGTGATATTAACGGCTCAGCAGCTTTTTACCGCCGCCAACCTTATGGAGTTGGCACTTGTTCTGCGGAGCGAAAATATTCACGTAGCGTATGGCGGTCTGATCTTTAATTTGTGGCCGGCTATTCGCAAACGCATCCCCGGCTATTTTCTGGGCGAGCGTATGGACAACATACCGCACGCCATTGAAAAGAATATGGGGACGCTGGGCGTTTTGCCTAATATCGAACCCCTGGCCGAACGATGGCAGCAAGCGCTTGACCATTTTCAAACGCAGCGCGCCATCATTGAAAACGATGTTTGGCATCAATTAAGCCCATCGGGCATACCTTATCATTATTTAGCCAATGCCCACGCTATTTTTGGCCGTAATATTCGGGCAGCTTTGCAGCTTGGCAATATCGAATACGTCGGCACCACTTTTTCCTGGGTTAAAGGATTATTTATAGCCGATGAGATGGATGCCGATAGGCTAGTGCTTTATTTAAAAGCGTATCATGCGGCGCTTCAGCAGCACCTTGCTCAAGATGTGTGTCGCCCCATTATAGAATGGCTGGAAAATTTAATCACACCACTGTAATTTTCGATAGAAAAAATTGTTAAATTTTACATATTTGTTGAAACCATTTACTATGGTAATACGTATAGACTCCATGACACCCGAAAATTGTCGGCAAATTATCGATACAAACTTAACAGGCGCTATTGTAGCGACACACTACAGTCTGCCGCTGTTGGCCGCAGGCGTGCACCTTATGTATATTGGTGTTGTAAGTGAGCGAATAGGGCTGTCGGGTTTAAGGGCTTACACTGCAGCAAAAGCTGGATTAGAAGCTTTTATTGAAGGTTTAGGTAAGAAACAGCGCCAACAGCGCGTCTTAAACATTAGGCCAAGTGCAATTGATACGCCCTTGTGGCAAAAGGTGCCTGCCCATGCGCTTACCCAAAGGGGCCGGCCACGCCACAGAGTACAGCCGAACAGATTCTTGAGGCTTTTGACCGTAAATAGACAGGCACACTTGACCTGACCTCATGATGGACCTTAAGGAAGGGGGACTCGTGCGACACCATCTTGCCAGAGCGTTAATTCGCTCACTGTTTATTTTTTTAATACTTCTTATTGGTGTTTTTTTCTACACTTCCGACTATATTGCTTCGGATATTAAACCGACTTTCAAAATTCAAGCGCATAACGATCCCATTGTTAATCAGTTGGCTCAAGGCAGTACTGGCGTGCCTACTATTTGGCTCGGTACCGATACGGCTAAGTCAGACGTTTCTGCTGAGATTGAAAAGTCAAACCAGTCCGGCCAGTTTCGCTTAACCGGAGCCAAAGAAGATACATCATATCAAACCTGCTCGGTGGAGCATATGGCCCCTCAAAACCCACTTCCGGACAACCGTCCATCACTGTCGCTTCATTATTTGGCTGATGTCTTAACTTCGGCGGTTGAGTCTCAATATTTTGTTTATCTTTGGTCTCCGCTGGAGGATGTGGAAACATACGCCTTGAACAGTGACACGGAAGCGTACGAAGACGCTATCGAAGGTGTTAGCTACTACGCTCTTGATTGTGGTGAACAGACCATGCTCATTCCGGCTTCTTTGATGACCCATCTCAGCACGTTCTTGCCGTAATCTCAAGTACATCTTTCTATGACGGTTTCTCTGTGGTGGATCAGGCGTGATTTTCGCCTGGCTGATAACCAAACACTCGCTACGGCTCTCGCTGAGTCTGAACACGTCTATCCTATTTTTATTCTCGATCCAAAACTTATCAATTCCGATTATACCGGCCAAAAACGGTTGGCTTTTATGTTTGAAGGGCTGCGCCATTTGGCGGCTGATTTGCAGGCAAGAGGCAGCTACTTAACCCTCTACGAGGGTGATGTAGCTGCCCAGTTAGAAAAACTGCTCTCGGAAACCAGAGCTGAAGCTATCTACGCTCAAGAAGATTTCTCCCCCTACGCTCGCCATCGCGATAAGCAAGTGGCTGAAAGTTTGCCCTTGCGCCTTGTGCCAGGCTTGACGCTGCATCATCCCACCGCTGTCCTCAAATCTGATGGCGATCCCTACACCGTTTTCACCCCCTACAGCCGCACCTGGAAAAAGCAGCCCCTCCCTGAAACAGCAGATTTACGCTCTGCACCAAAAAGCATCTCTACGCCTAAGGGGCTTAAGGGTGTTGACATTCCTGATAAACCGGCGCTCGATGAAGCGGTTCCTTTTCCCGCTTCAGAGAAAGAAGCCCAACAGCGGCTTTACAGCTTTACCGGTCAAATTAGCCGTCAACCTTGGGCGTTTAAAGCTGCTTCCGTCAATAAAATAAACACCATTTATGCGTATGAGGAGACTCGCGACCGTACCGATCTCAAGGGTACATCGCAATTGTCGCCTTATCTGCGTTTCGGGATGATATCGGCGCGTCAGGCAGTGGTCGCTGCCCTGAAGGCTTCGGAGAAGGCGGATGATAGCGACGCCGCCAATGGTGCTGCTATCTGGCTCAATGAGCTAATTTGGCGGGATTTTTACATAGCTATCCTCTACCATTTCCCGTACGTTCGACAATCTAGCTTTCGTGAAAAGTATAATCAGGTGCCATGGATCAATAATGAGGACGATTTCGAGGCCTGGTGCCGGGGCAAAACCGGCTATCCTGTTGTCGATGCCGGGATGCGTCAATTGGTCGAAAGCGGCTGGATGCACAACCGGGCACGCATGATCGTGGCCGCGTTTTTGGTCAAGCATCTGCTTATCGACTGGCGGTGGGGCGAACGCTTTTTCATGCAGCATCTAGTTGATGGCGATCCGGCGGCAAACAACGGCGGCTGGCAGTGGACGGCCGGAACCGGAACGGACGCACCACCTTACTTTAGAGTGTTTAATCCCATTCTTCAAGGAGAAAAGTTTGATCCCGATGGTGCGTACATTCGCTGTTGGGTACCGGAACTGGCCAATGTTCCCGACAAATATATTCATACTCCTTGGAAGATGCCAACTGAAATTCAGCATGAGGCTAACTGCCGCATAGGGCAAGATTATCCTAAGCCGCTTGTTGAGCACAAAGAAGCTCGGCAAAGGGCTTTGGCTGCTTACGACCAAGTTAAGTAATAAATTCTTTACAAATTATCTGGAAAATTGCCTTAAAATAGCCTCGATATCTTATTGTCGTATCCATTTTAGTCATGGTATAATTGAATATTGATGGATGACCGTATTTTATGTCTAATTATTTGACCAAGTAGGACTGTCAAACGTGTTTATCGAGTTCCTCGGTAGTCCGGCTGTAACGTTCGCCTATTACTTATTTATATTTTTTAGCATTATTGCTGCTCTGGTTATTTCATGGGGTCATTGGCAGCGCAGCGACTCCTTTAATGGTTACCGGCTGACGATTGTTTTTGCCAGCTTGCTTATATTGCGGGTGGTCTTTTTTCTCCTGGCCAGCATCGGCGCAAGCTCACCGGAAATCGCTAATATTTGGCTGCCCCCCTTTGAGCGCGTTGTTGCCGTTTCCAGTTTAGGTTTCCTGATATGGGGTTTTACGCCCTACTTTCGTGAAAAAGGATTTGGTTTTTTTAGCACAACGCTGCTGGTGACCAATACCTTTCTGGCGTTTGTGGCTTACTTTGTCATTGTCAATGTCTGGAGCGGCGGTGATTTTAACCAGAGCGGCGGCGAAATTTTCTTCATAGCCTGGCAGGTATTGCTGGTTGTTTTTGGTGTGGCGAACTGCGCAATGAAGCTGGATGATGAGCGAGCGTTTGCTCTATTCAGTTTTGTCACGCTCTTTCTGGGCTACGCGCTGCATATCTTCTTTGCTTCCAGCTATGTTGAACCGCACAACCCGATTTGGGTGCGCATCGCCGAAATGATTGCCTATCCCCTTTTGGCTGTGGCTATTTATCAAGGCGCTATTCATTCGCTTAGCACGCGCAGCCGTGAGTTGCAGAACCTCAGTGAAATATCCATCGATCAGATAAAAGGGTTAATTAGCCTTTTTGAAGCTACGAAAAAAATTACCTCATCGCTTGAACTGTCGGAAGTTTTAGATGGGGCGGCGCAAAGTGTTGCTCAAGCGTTAGAAGCCGATCAAGCCGCTATTGCCTTGCCTGATAATGAAAAAGATATGGCTCAACTGCGTTTGGTGGCTATCTACAACCCCGTGCGCAAGGGGCGCGGTGAGTCGGTTACTTTCCCCACAAACGATCAGCATCTTATTAAACATGCGCTCAAGCGTAAATATCAGGTTCGCAGTGAAGAGTATCGTGATAATAGCCAAATTAAGATACTTTTTACATTAATGGGGGCTCACGATGTTGGCCCGCTGATCATACAACCCCTATTAGAGCAAGGTGAGCCGATAGGCATATTGATTTTAGGCAACTCTACTTCCAAGCGGGTTTTTACCGATACGGAAGCGGAGTTGTGTAAGACCATTGCCGACCAGATCTCGATGGCTATCAATCACGCTCGAGAGTACGCTTCGGTTTCGTCTAAAGCGCAGCATCTCTCTTGGACTCTGCGTAATCACGAGTTGGAGTCGGGTAAGCGGGTGGCGGCGATGGAAACGGAACTGCGTAAAAGCCGTGAGGAAGTATCGTTATTTTCACAGCGGCTTCAGCGGTATGAAACGGAACAACAGAGTAATGAGGAAAATCTAAAACAAGCACGGGAGCGTATTGCCAAATTGCAGCGCACCGTTGATCGGGCCAAAGACGAGCTGGAAAAATCAAAGCAAAAAGATCAACATCTTAATTTGCTGGCTGAAGAGAAGGAAGAAGCACGCCAGAAAGCGGCCAATCTTGAAGCGGAAATCGAAAAGTTATCGTCGACGGTTAACCAGCTTGAACAGGATGCGCTGGAAACCGAGCGATTAAATGAAGCGTTGGCAGCCAGTAACTCGCGCGCTCGAAAACTGGCTCGGGCGCTTAAACAGACGCAGTTGCGCTCGCAGCAGGCATCACCTGTTCCGGCCGCGTTATCGAGCGCCGAAGCAAGTACCGAATTGGAAAATTTAAGCTGCGGGGTGATTATCAGCGATGCTCAGCACAGAATCTTTCGGATTAATGCCGCCACCAGCGAAATGCTTGGTAAATCGAGTCGGCAGCTTATCGGCCAAGGTTTACAAAAAATCATCAGCGATGAACACTGGCAAAAAGCACTTGAGCAGATGCAATCCGGCCAAGAAATGATCACTACCACAATCAATACCGATAATGCCGTTTTGCGAGCCACGCTCAGCCCGATGGCTTCTTCTGATGGTAGGGAGAAAGAGGGGTTGCTGACGATTTTGTACGATATCACGGCTGAGGCGGAAAGCCAACGCGCTCGAGATGAGTTTATAGCTTCTCTTTCACAAGAGCTGCGTACGCCGATGACTTCAATTACCGGCTATACCGATCTTCTCGTGGGCGAATCAGTGGGGACGTTGGGTGAGATGCAGCGCAAGTTTTTGCAGCGCATCAAAGCTAACATCGAACGCATGAATGTTATGCTGAATGATTTGATCGGTGTTACGGCCATCGATGCCGGACAGCTTGAGCTTCGTCCTGCGCCGGTAAATATGGCTGAGGTTATTGAGGATACCATTATTGGGGCGCGCGCTCAGTTGGAAGAAAACGAAATTGCCGTAGAGATGGACATTCCCGAAGGGTTGCCGCCGGTTGAGGCCGATCCCGATTCAGTAAGGCAGATTATGAATAATTTGTTGGGTAATGCTATTAAATCGACGCCGGTTGGTGGGTTGATTGGTATTACTACAACCCTGTATGAGGAAAACGGCAGTTCGCCTGTGTCAGCAGAAACAACGCCATATTTGATGATTGCCATTAAAGACTCTGGGGGCGGCATTGCTGATAAAGATATTAGCCGCGTTTTTGACCGGTTCTATCGCGCCGAACGCCCTCTTATTGAGGGGCTGGGGGAAACCGGCGTTGGGCTATCGATCGTAAAATCTTTGGTAGAAGCGCATGGTGGGCGTGTTTGGGTGGAAAGTGAAATTGGCGAAGGCTCAACCTTTCGCTTTTTACTGCCCATTAGCGAGCAGTATGATGATAATCCGTGGCTAGAAGTTGATATTCCTCCTCTCGATCTCTCACAAACGTAATCCATTAGAGCTTGCCTAAAAATTGATAAAGTGAGTGATAATTCATGTCAAATGGAAGTGAAAGTTCCTCTATTACGCAGCGTTTGCTTATTGGGGCTGCAACGCTCATTGTAATTGTTTTGACGGTTGCTGCCGCGATTTTTCTGGCGTTACCGGGAGACAATGACAATACGCCGACTGAGACACTAACGCCAGCTGCAACTGATGTTGGCGATTTATCAGAGACCGCTACGCCGTCACCAACAACTCTACCGCCTACAGATACGCCCACCTCATCACCTCCAGCGGAGACTACTCCCATTGAGGAGCAGGCTCTAACCGATACACCAACGTCAACGTCCACCGCTACCGCTACCGCTACCGCTACCTCAACTACGCTTCCTCCAACACCAACGCCTGTGGTTATTACACCAACCCGAGCCGTTATTATTGTAACCGCAACGCCGCCGGCGGCTACCTTTACACCCAATCCGTGTGCGCCGCCTCAAGGCTGGGTGGAATATGTCGTGCGGCCCGGCGACACGCTAAGCTCGCTTGCTATCAAGGTTAATATTAGTCAAACAAACTTGCAACAAACCAACTGTCTGGCATCATCGGTTTTGCAAACGAGTCAGGTTATCTATTTGCCCTTTATTCCGCCTGATGCGACAGTGACCAATACCACAACCCCCACTCCCAATCCGACCGTTACACGTCCCAGCACGCCGACGCCAATTGCCCCCATCATTGATGAGGTTGATGCTAGAGATGTCGTTACAGATAATCCTGATATTCGCCAGATCGTTGTTGTTGCAATTGGTCGAAATTTTAGACCGAGAGAAGCCGGTTTTAAGGCTGAACTTACCGGACCAACATTAATTCGGCTCGATGTCGATCTCTCCTCATCTAATACCAGTATACGCGCTACAAAGCTTGTATCAGATAGTTTGGTGACCGATCTTCCACCGGGAACCTATGATTTAATCATTACTAATCCTGACGGGCGCAGCGATATCGCCAATGGTGTTTATCCCCGAGGGACGCCGACTCCAACACCGCCTCCGCCGGACATCTTCGATACAAGTCCCAGTTCCGGCAGAATATCGGAACTGGTAACGCTAACCATTACCGGCCAGAACTTTATCCCTAGAGACATTCGGGTGCAGCTACAACGTTCTACCGGAGGTGGGCAAGTCTTTGACCTTGATGTTGAAACTGATACAGCTACGGCTTCCAGCTTGAGAGCCATTATTAGAGCCAATCAGCTAACCCAAACAGGATCTTATGATTTAATTGTGATTAACCGTGATAATCAGACTGCGGTTGAGCGGGAAACTTATGACGCAACCAATTGATTAGGTTGTAATCAGCAGCATCCATAGTTTTGATAAACGCCTCTCTATTGCTAAATAGGGAGGCTGTTTTTTTGAAAACGTATGGATTACTTGCTTTTTATCATAAGCGGGAAATAGTACGGAGGGATGGTGTTAAGGAGCGTAGTCGAGTGGCTTGCGGAGGCTGAAATCGTTTGTAGATCCTCACTTTTGGCGTTGACGGTAATAACATCAACTAATATATTGGGATCATTTATTTCTACTGTGTGAGTGCTGCTATACTTCCAAATTTCATCGTCTTCGAGCAGGTTGTTTGCGTTGCCGCCGCTTATACTGATGCGAGACATCGGGCCTGAAACGGAACTGCTAACCGTGAGATTACTAAGGGGCGAACCATCGCTGCCGTTGGCGTGACGAACTTTTATATCGAGAACAACTTGTTCTCCAAGTGAAGCTGTAGAAGGACCGCTGATCTCTATTGCGATCTTGGGTTCATGAATAATGTCCGTACTGTGGTTGGCAGTCTTTATAATGATGTCGTTTTCAGGGTCGGCTACTTGTGCGGTTACCGTATTCATTAATGGGTCTGACGTGGAGGTATTGATAACTTTGCCGGCGGTATAAATCCAGGCTTCGCCGCCATCAATCTTGCCGTTCTTATTGTTATCTCCCTTCAGATAAGTAGCATTTCCAACAACATCATCGAAGACAGAGAGTACAGTAAGGGGTGCTCCGTCACCCGGCGTGATGGTCGCCAATAAACTCATATCAAAATCAAGCTGAAGCGCATTTAACTGGCTAATGGTGACAAAATTAAGTAATGTAAATGTGTAAACCGCCGTCTCACCAAAACCAATCGCAGCGGGACCATCTTTGGCCACGAAAAGAACGGGGTTATAGCCGCTGAGATCGGTTTGATGCGTAGCGGTTGCTGTAATTTTATCTCCCTCCGTGTCCCAACCGATAGCCGTACCGGTGTTAATCAAAGGGTTTGGAGTGTTGGGTTTGATGACATAGGAAGCTGTATAAACCCAAACTTCGCCAAATTCTAAAATATTGTTGCTGTTGTTGTCACCGCTTATTCGCGTGGCGGTTCCGGCGTAATCATCGGTAACTACGATATTTTTAACCGGGGTTTGATCGCTGGTGAGGGCGTGGCTAAGCGTGAAGATAAATGTCACTTTATCGCCTACACTGGCTGTTGCTGGGCCGGTTTTTGTAAGGCTTAAAACCGGGCCGAAACCTGTAATATCAACGACATGGCTATCGCTGGCGGTAACAGTAGTATCTAAATAGGTAGCTGATATTGTAGCTGTATTGGTGATCGTTGCCGGCGGTAAGAGTGGAATCGTGTAATCAGCGGTATAAATCCAAACTTCACCGGGATCGAGTATAGCATCACCATTCCCGTCGTCACTCAAAGTGATCGACGCAACCAAACTATCTTCAAGTATAAGCGAGTCGAGCGGCGTATTTCCCATATTGACTACGGTAAAGGTATAGACAATACTGCTGCCTACTGATGCTGTCACCGGCCCGCTTTTGGTCATCAAAATAGTTGGCGCTGGAATGAAAACCGTACTGGTAACAGTAGCGGTCGCAGGTGTCACGCTCTCAGTACTGGTGACAGAGGCGGTGTTGATAATTACCGTACCGTCCTGAGCATCATCATCAACCTGTACGTTATAAGTGACGGTAACCCGCTCGCCGGCTGCAACCGTCATATTATCGACAATAATGGGGGGAGAACCGGGTGTACCGCCGGCCGAGGGAGGGGTAATCGCTACACTGCCGGGAATAAATTGGGTATTGTTTGGTAAGGGATCAAAGATTGTTACACCTGTGGCATCACCTTGACCATTGTTGATGGTAACAATGGTGTAGCTCAAAATGCCACCGGGTTCAACCGGTTCAGGTGATGCACTTTTAATCACCGATAAATCCGGTGATTGAACGATATGGGTAACAACATTTGTATATTCAAAAAGTTGGTCGCTTTTTATAAAAGCCTGGTTGGTGAGAATTGTACCGGATTGAAGTGAAGGGGATGTTGCTAAGGATAAATTGATCGTTACGATGGGATCGGTTGGATCAAGTTGGTTGAGTGTAGCGGTAATCACACCATTGTTGGCTGTAATGCTACCCTGGCTAATATTGTACGTCGTTAGATAGGTTGAAATCGGCAGAGTATCTGTCAAAATAAGATTTTTTATGGGAAAATCACCACTGTTGGATAGGGTGATCGTATAGTCGATATTTTGGCCGGCAAAAATGGTTTCTCCCGATGGCGGCGTTGAGGTTTTTAGAGCCGTAAGATTAACAATTTCTTCGTATGTATCGTTAAGATCATCGCCGGCATCTTCTTCTGTTGGGCCGGTTGTAGCACATAAATTAAACATGAGTTCCGATGACTGTCCGGAGTTAAGGGTAGGGATGTTAGCTACAAGCCAGACAATATCGTTGTTTCCGTCGGTAATAGTGTTAGAAGGCGATGTCATTTCATTGATGATATCCGCATCGGTTTGAGGGAATGTATCTCCTTTAATGCCGTATCCCCTAAGCGATCCTTCGACGAGCGATATACCCATTGCATAGCCCCCCTCACCACTCGGATTGAAATCAGTTAGATAAACCAAATTTCGACTAGAGTCAAATGTTCCAATATCGCCAGCGGCGGTCAGGGCAACATCAATATCCATCATAAACAGTAATTTACCCCCACTCAAAGAAGAGGGTGAACCTCCGGTGTGCTGGACATTTAATTCTATCACAACACAGTTGTTACTCGTCTTCGCCAGAGTTTGTTGGACAATTTGGTAAGGCAAAACCTGGCTGGCATACACAACCCGACTATCTTCGTCATAGGTGGGAATATTTGATGTGGTATTAAGGGTGATGGGGATTGTCTGCAGAAAATCGCCTTGAACACCAACGTCTACTAAGGGTGTTTTACCGCTATGCTGGTCGAACAAAACAGCAATGGTGGTACCGGCCGGGTTTGTTCCGTCTTGATTAATTTGGTTTCTTCCGTCATTATTAAGAAACCGATTGCTAATTCGCCCGTCGCCAAAAACACGCATTTGGTGGGTTGTGGCATTGGTATGGGTTATGGAGGTGGTCCCGGTAATGATAGTTAATGAAGGAGCAGCAACAGGGGCAGCTGCTGCTGGGGTGGCATTCAGGGTAGCAAATAAAAGGATGCAGCCTGTTGCGAGTGTTCCTCCGGTAAAAGCTATAAATAATTTTACCAGTGAAATGGATAGTTTTCTCGATATATCGAGAATCGAATGTGCGCCATTATAGTTCACGGGTAGTATGGCATCCTTTGTGTGAGACGATTTAGTTTAATCGTTGAATACTATCAACCTCAACAGAGTTTTTGCTATCTGATGGGCCTGGGTGGCTAAAACGAATATAGCGATAGGATACTCCGCCGGGAACCCAAGGGCCGAGATCGATACCTACTCCAGGGCTATCAAATGAAGGATCATCCAAGTCGGGTTCTGAGTCTGAGCGTAATGGGATATTTTCGTCATCTTTTTCGCCATTGCCGTCAGAGGCATAATAGTCAACATTCGTGCCGGAGACACCACCTGGGTTGCCGTCCCAATTAAAAACTGTGTCCCAGTTACTTCCATCGACGGAGACATCGATAGTCATAAAATCAAGTTTTATGGCTACCCCCACGGGGTTCTCTTTTTCATACAGAACAAAATCATAGCCCACGCCATCGATAATGCCTGTGCCATCGCCAAAATCAAAGGTAATTGTGCCGTCATCAGGTGGAGGCGCAATCTCGGCAATGAATTTATTCGGTTCATATACACTGTTAGCATAGTCACAGTTTGTAACGACGGGGGTACATTCCACCGTAGAGCCATAAGGATCAATACTGTACGGTTGAGCTGTAGCGATATTACTATTCGGAGAAAGGTTCCCCCCTCTGTCTTCGGCGCGAATATAATAGCTGTAAGGGTCGCCGTTTTTTAACGGCTGATCCAGATAACTCAGAGTTGTCGATGAAATAATTTCGGTACCATCGTCATAGTAAATCCAATATCGCTCAACATCGGCTTCCGGGCTGGCTGTCCAGCCTAAACTTATCTGACTATCGCCGGCTGCAGCCGATAGGGTTGTTGGAGCTAGAGGAACGGTATCGATAATGGTTACTGTAACCGTAGCCGTATCGCAAGCCGGGGTTGGCGTGGTATTGTCACAAGCCTGATAAACAAAAGTGTCTATACCTGAGATGCCGGGATCAGGTGTATATTCGACCTGATCAACTCCCGCTACAACCGTAATTACCGCTGTCCCGCTTATGGGAGGTGTAACAATGCTAACTGAATTTAAATCAAGCCCCTCGGGGTCGCTGTCATTAGCGAGAACGGGGATAGTAACCATCGTATCTTGGTTGGTAGTAGCCGTATCATCAACAATTAATGGCGGGTCATTCACCGGCAGTACTGTTATACTTACCGTGGCCGTGTCGGAAAATTCGCCGTCGCTGATGGTGTACGTAAACGAATCATCACCGCTGAAATCAGGGTTGGGGGTGTAGCGCACGCCCGGAAGTTCGATGACGGCTGTGCCATTGGCCGGAGTGCTGACGCTGATGACCGTTAAGAGAGCCGTTGGAGTATCCGGGTCTGAGTCGTTATCGCGCACGGCTATAAACTGCGTGCCGTCTTCAATCATCGTAACTGCATCATCAACCGCTACCGGCGGATCGTTGATGGGATTGACCTCAACCGTAACTAAAGCCGAGTCGGTTGTGGTTCCATCATCCAAGGTGTAACTAAAGGTATCGGTTCCGAAAAAATTCTTGGCAGGGACGTAAGTTACGGTGTTATTAGAATTAATGGTGGCAGTTCCCCCGTTTGTTGGTGTGGTGACCGATATAACATTCAAAGGACTGCCGTCGACATTGATATCGTTAGCCAAGACGTTAATAGTAACATTGGTATCTTCATCAGTAACAGGAAATGGATCATCAACGGCTATCGCTGGATCGTATACCGGTGTTACTTTTATCTTCACGGTAGCCTTGGCACAACTGCCATCATCATCACAGATACGATAAACAAATTTATCGTTGCCGTTATAATTGGCTGCTGGTTTATAGGTGATTTGACCGGTGCTGGTGTTGACGGTAGCGGTGCCGTGGTTTGGTCCGCTGGCTATTTTTAGCTTACTCAAAACAAGCGTACCATCTGAGTCAGAGTCATTACTCAAAACAGCAATAGCAATAGAACTATCCTCTGGGACAGTAACCGTATCATCGACCGCTGTGGGTGGATTGTTATTGTTATTGCCGTCATCAGACGGTGTAGAGGTAGGTGGAACTGAAGTAGGCGGTGGCGAAGTAGGCGGTGGTTGGGTGGGCGGTAGCGATGTCGGCGGCACGGTAGGAGGTGCTGTGGGCGGCAGGGATGTTGGCTGCACTGTTGGTGGTGGCGTAGAAGCGGATGTGGGTAGCGTTGTTGGAGCGACGGTAGGCAACGGCTCGGTTGGTACCGGAGCATCTGTTGGTTCAGTTGATGTGTTTGGAATAGGTGTAGGCGTAGGTGTTGGTGGCGGGGTGGGAATAGCGATGGTTGGTTGAGGCAGAATGGTGGGTTGGGGTAACCCAGCCACAAATATGCCGCCGGCTAATTCTAACTGTGGGGATGCGACAAGATCGATTTCATCTTGAATTGCATCATTCGCTATATCGGCATCCAACGGCGCGAGCGAGATGGATACGCCGGGATTGTAATCGGCTCGCCGGCTCGATCGCATTGTGTCAGGAATTAAACTTCTATCAACAAGCCATAATGCACTCTGTGATGAACAAAAAATACATAGAAAGCTCAAAAAGAGAAATAATGCGGCAAATAAAAATCGCTGCTTATTTTCCTCACGCTCTTCTTTATGGTTATTATTGAACAGGTTTTTGCTCACGGTATATTGATGGCAGGGTAGAGTGAAATTTCTATAATTATAGCATATCTTATATTCATGGAGTCGGTTCTATGCCTAAAAAGATACGTATAATTCACCATTGAAACCAAATTTCTATCAATTTCTAACTATTTTTTAACACAATAGGGTTGGTATAGGAGAAAAAAGAATATTATGAAAAGCTTAATTGCGATTGTAAAGAGAGAAAACTGTAGATCTAAGCCCCATAATTTTACTTGAAGGGTTACATAGAGGACTCTACATTATTGGGGGTTGTTTCCGGTTCATCTATGCCATCTGTGTCTGGGTCGATGACAGGAATTGCAAAGCTGAAGGTACTGCCCTTATTAATCTGGCTTTCCATCCACATTTCACCATCATGCGCTTCAACAATAGCTTTACTGGTATACAATCCTAATCCGGCCCCACTTACTTCAAACGTGCTTTCATCGTGAATTGCTCTAAAGAAGCGCGTGTATAGATAGCGCTGCTGCTCTTTAGCAATCCCAACACCCGTATCGATAACGTGCACCTGCGCTTTGCCATTTTTACGGATAACTTGTATCTCTACATCGCCGCCCGGCAAGGTGTAATCATACGCATTTTTCATTAAATTATGAAGTACCCGTGTCAGTCGGTTGTGATCACCGGCTACCCAAATAGGCTCGCTGGGTAGATGGCTGTTCAACGTCAATTCACGTTCTTCCAGCTTATCGGTCCAATTCTGAACCTCTTCTTGTATTAACTGGGTTAGGTCAAGCGGCTCGCGGTCGACACCTAACTCACCGGCATCAATCTGCGAAAGATCAAGCATTGCCTGAATAAGGTTGTCTAAATCCGTCAGTTCTTTGTCCATCGTATTTACAATAGACATTTGTCGTTGGCCCATCTTATCCTCAGGTGGCTTCATCTCCAGCATCATTTTCAATAAGCTATTATACCCTTTAATGGCGGTTAAGGGCGTTTTAAGCTCGTGCGATATGCTGGTGATAAACTCATCCTTCAGTTTTTCCGACTCAACTTCGCGTGTAATATCACGCAGAACCACAACAATTCCCAGCTTTTTGCTGTCTGACGTAATTACCGGTGCCCGTAACCTATTTAGCACTTGACGCCCAATCTCAATGCGATCAAAATCTTCAAACTCAGGGCTAGTAATCTGCTTTAAAAATGGTTTAACGTCGATATTGCTTGGAAGCTGTTTTATTATTTTATTGTTTCTCGTAATAACAATCCGGACATTGTCCTCTTTCAATTTCTCTAAAGTTTTTTGAGCCGCAGGATTTGTTACTAAAACCTCGCCGTCTATCCCTTGTACCAGTACTCCATCAGTAATACTATTGAGAATAGCGTTAAGTTTGCTGGCTTCTTCTTCTTGCTTTTTTAGCAAACGGCGCAGCTCTCCCGTCATCCTATCAAAGGTAGCCGCCAGAACACCAACTTCGTCATCCCCCTGCACACCCGTTTGTTGCTCCAGGTCACCTTCGGCAATCGAGCGCGCCGTTCGAGCCAACTGGAGGATAGGTCGGCTAATAACCCGCGAAATAGTGTAGCCTACTCCAAAAACAGCCAGCCCTCCAATCGTAAAGATTGTAACCAAAAGAAGCTGACTTTGGCCGGTTGTGTCAGTAATAAAATTGGTGGTCAGTGCCACGGCGAATACACCGTAAACGCGCCCTCTCAAAATAAAGGGCGCGTAGGCTAACCGATAATTTCTATCACGGATGGATACTCGGGTGGATGATGGTGTTTGGCTGTCGCCTACAGCTACCTCATCCAGCAACGTAACCTCTTCGTTACTGCTTACCACTTCTTGGTATCGATCCGACGTAAATACAGAAAAAACTTCTTTGTTCTCTTTCTCACTCAAACCGAACGTAGAAGCCATAACCTCGCCGGATTTGTTGAACAAAACAAGCTGGGCCAGGGCCAAACCCTGCAAAGTTTGTATCTCTTTGTCCAGATAAGTGCCCACCAGAGCAGCCCCTACAACACCATGGCTGTCTTCAATAGGGCCAATCGTGTAAATAATTAATTCGTCTGTGGCAGGGTCTCGGGCCAGTTGGGCTTCCTTTTGCCCTTGCGGATTGGCCATTATCTGGTGAACGGTGGGCCATTCACTATAATTGAGGTTACGCTCAGGGGTGGTAATAACAAAACCATCCGGATCACGATGGAACCGAAGCATCTCTTTACTTTGGGTATCCAGAATAACAATACTGTCGATACCTTTAGAGTTGGCAATAATGGGGAAAATTAACGCCTCAAGCTGCTGATAATCGCGGTCAACAACCGCATCAGGAACGCCAATTGTATTAACCACCGCTCGTTCTATTTCAAGGCGGAAACGTTCGCGGTCAACAACCTCATCGCTAACAACTCGACCAGCTTCTAAAAGCTGGTTTTTGAGTCGATCTTCAAATGAAGTTGCTACCAACCGCGTAACAATAAAAATCCCCATTGCGGCTAACAAAACCGTTAACACGGCATATGGGATAATGATTTTTTTGCTTATGCTTGAGGCAAAGTAGTGGACTACTGTACGCGACCACCCAAACATGATCTTCACAATCCAAACGGTGGGATATTCAACTGGTAAGTAACCATTTTTAGAATAGTTTAAACCATAGATGTTAAACTTCAGAATTATCCAGTTAGAAAACCACGTCTCTTTTTTGGCTCTATGGTATAATGATCAACACAGAAAATAAGCTATAACTACAGCGAAGATACCTTAATTATGTACAGTTTAGATGATACCATAGCTGCTATTGCCACGTCAATAGGCCAAAGTGGTGTAGGCATTGTTAAGATTAGTGGGCCGGAAGCCCCAAAAATTGCCTACACTATCTTCCGCTCGGCCAAAGGCATCACCAAATTTCAACCCTATCACCTTCATTACGGACAAATTATCGATCCGCACCACGATACCGTACTCGATGAAGCGCTCGTTGTGCATATGCCTAAACCTCACAGTTACACCCGGCAGGATGTTATCGAGATTCAATCTCATGGCAGTATGGTGGCACTTCGCAGCATCCTCCAGATAGTTCTTAGTTTAGGCGCGCGGCTGGCTGAACCGGGCGAACTTACGTTGCGCGCTTTCCTTAACGGTCGGCTGGATTTAGCCCAGGCCGAGTCCGTCCTTGATATTATTGAAGCCAAAACCGATGCTGCCCTGCGCGTTGCTACCGATCAACTGGGCGGCAGTTTGTCGCAACAGGTGACCTCTGTCCGCCGTATGTTGCTCGACACCTTGGCTTTTTTAGAGGCCAGCATCGACTTTGTTGAGGATGAAATACCGCTGCAAGATGTTGTTGGCCCCTTGCAAGATATTTGCATCGAATTAGAAAAATTGTTAAAAACAGCCGATCAAGGCCTCATTTATCGTCAGGGCGTGAAAGCTGCTATTGTTGGTCAGCCTAATGTGGGCAAAAGCAGCCTGCTCAACGCCTTGCTGCGTGGCGACCGCGCTATCGTAACCGATATTCCCGGCACAACCCGTGACACATTAGAGGAAACCACCAATATGGGCGGCATCCCCTTAGTTTTGGTTGATACGGCTGGAATTCGAACAGAAACGTCAGATGAGGTAGAACGAATTGGCGTCGAACGCAGCCAAACCGCGTTGGAACGCGCGGATCTGGCTTTGATGGTCGTTGATGGTAGTCGAGAACTGGATGATCGTGATTGGGCAATTGCTGATTTGATCCGGAGCAAACCTGTTATTTTAATTGTCAACAAAACCGATTTGCCGGCAGCGTTTCCTCTCTCTCCTCAATTTTTACCAAATGCAACGCGGGTTCATCTGTCCGCTTTAACACAACAGGGTATCGATCAGTTAGAAACAGAAATTGGCACTATTGTAATGAATGGCCGGGTTACCTTGGCCGATGAACCGATGGTCAGCAACCCCCGTCACAAAGCCTTGATCCAACAAGCCCTCGATCATACTGTTTCTGCCATCAACGGTCAACAGGCCGGCCTTACACCCGATCTCGTCTCTATCGACGTTCGCGAAGCCGTCGAGGCCCTGGGCAGTATCACCGGCGAAACCGTCACGGAAGATCTGCTCGACACGATCTTTAGTAAATTTTGTATTGGTAAATAACCTTAAAACTTGGCTAAACTGCTTAGCGCGATGCGTATCTTTTCTTCAGTACTTTCATTTTTGGCGTCGGCCGGCAATTGCTGTAAAGCCGCTTGTGCTTCAACAACGCTGTAGCCGAGCGTTGTCAGGGCGGCAATCACCTCGCCGTCACTATCACTAAATGGCGTTGAAGCCACAAAAATATCGTCCAGCCCCACTTTGTCTTTTAATTGAAAGACAATCTGTTTAGCCTTCTTAGGCCCGATGCCCGGCACCCGGGCGAATAGCGCTGCCTCTTCCCGAGCTACGGCCTGTCGCAGTGTCTCCGCCGGAATATGGGACAAAATCGCCAGCGCCACCTTCGGCCCGATGCCTTGCACTTTCAGCAACAGCCGAAAAAGTTCAAGCTCCTCTTTGTCGGGAAAACCAAACAACGTGAGTTCTTGTTCGCGTACATGCAGATGGGTGAAGATCGCGGTAGTCGAAAAAAAAAAAAAAAAAAAAAGCAGCGTGGTAGGTGCCAGCACCACATACCCCACCCCGCCAACCTCCAGTAGTACGCTATCTTCCTCTTTGTCGATAACTTCGCCGCGCAGCGAACCAATCATAAATCACTCTAACCATCGTAATCGCGCTGAGTGTAAATGGCAAATTGCAACAGCCAGCGCGTCAGCCGCATCATCCGGACGCGGAATATCATCCAGCGACAGCAGCAATTGAACCATCTGCTGCATCTGTTTTTTATCTGCGCCGCCGTGGCCCGTAATCGCTTGCTTGACTTCAAGGGGTTTATATTCGGTAATTGATAAGTTAGCGTTGGCGAGTGCCAACATCGCCGCCCCGCGACCGTGGCCAACTGCCAGGGCCGTTTTGGCATTTTTGCTGAAAAATAACTCTTCAATCGCCGAGTCTGAAGGCTGCCACTGGCTCACAATATCCGTAATCTCGCGATAAATCACTTGTAAACGTTCCGGCAAAGGCATACCGGCTGGTGTGGTAATAACGCCGCCGGCAATCATCCGCAGATCGTTACCATCGCCCTCTACAACGCCCCAGCCGGTAATCGCCGTACCGGGGTCGATGCCAATAACCCGCACTACGCCGCTTCAAGTTCCGCGATAGCTTCATCGCTGATAGCCAGGCCGGAATAGACGTTTTGCACATCGTCCAACTCTTCCAGACCTTCGATGATGGCCATCACCTGGAGCGTTTCCTTCGGGCCTAACTCGATCTCATTCTTGGGAATTTGCGAAAGCTGGGCATCGGCAATTTTGAGACCGTTATCCGCCAGAGCGGTACTCACGGCGTGCAAATCGGTAGCAGCCGTATAGATTTCAAACAGTTCGTCGCTAATCTCAACATCCTCTGCCCCGGCATCGACCGCCAGCATAAAAACTTCATCAGGATCTTGATTGGTTCGCTCGATGGTAATATAGCCCTTCAAATCGAACATCCAACTGACGGCTCCAGCCTCAGCCAGGTTGCCGCCGTGTCGGTTCATAATTTTGCGGATGTCGGCCAAAGTTCGATTCCGGTTGTCGGTCAGGCACTCAATCAACACAGGGATACCGTGCGGAGCATACGCTTCGTAGGTTAACTCATCAACATCACCGCCGGCTAACTCGCCCGTACCTTTTTTAATTGCCCGCTCGATGTTGTCTTTAGGCATATTAGCCGCTTTGGCTTTATCTACCGCCATCCGCAGGCTTGGGTTACTGTCAGGATCACTGCTGCCGTTGCGAGCCGCCAGCGTAATATCCCGCGCAATCCGCGTAAAAATTTTACCGCGTTTGGCGTCCTCGGCCCCCTTTTTGCGTTTAATTGTGCTCCATTTACTATGACCAGACATTTTACACCTCTTTGCTCGATAAAAATTGGTTACCGGCTCAACCGATAGCCAAGTAGAGTGATATTATATCATTAAGCCTTGAATCTGACTAGGGAATGACGTGGGGAATAATACAGCTTTATGAGTTGATATCTTGCACCGTATCCCAAACAATTTTCGGATGTCTCGCCGCCACTTGCAGTAAGACCCGCGCTGCCCCTCTCGGCGAGCGTCGCCCTTGTTCCCAGTTTTGCAGTGTCTTAATACTGATGCCTAACAATGAAGCAAATTGACTTTGTGATAGATTATAATTCTCGCGAATACCTTTAACATCAGGCTCTTCGATAACAAATCGGCGCGATGGTTTCTGATCGCCCCGTAAAATAGCTCCACCCTCTTTAACGCTTTCAACAAGCTCATCAAACAAACCTTCGTTCATTTATACTCTGCCTCAACAATCTTTTTCAATATTTGCACCTGTTCTCTCGTGAGATTTTCTTGATCCGTTTTATCATAAATGAGTAACATAAGAAGCCGATCCGTTTTTGTTGCCCAGAAATAGATTATCCGTGTTCCACCTCGTTTACCTCGTCCTCGCAACCCCCAACGAACCTTTCGTAACCCGCCGCTACCGATAATAATTCGTCCCATATCAGGCTGTTTTACCAAGGCCAAGTGTCGATCTGTTGACTGATAGGAGAATGTCATTCCCGCTAAAAGCAGACTCTGTTCG
>JAGRBY010000510.1 GCA_020433835.1 Anaerolineae bacterium
AAACTGAGTGTTATATTTGTCTGACTGCATGACCAACCCATCGATCCCTTCCAGAAAAGATATGGCCTCTTGCCGCGAAAATTTGCGGCGCAGATGCGTTTCCCATGCCGGTAACGGCGTCAGATCGCCATCAAAGGGCGGTAGATAAATTTCTGTTCCTACCTGCGTTGATATAGCATCCGGCACCGGCAGACCTTCCCCTTCAAAACCGCTGACCACGTCGGGCACGGCCCGCGCCGTCGGCAGAATCAGGAAGAGTTCGCCTTGCTGGCGGAGTTTAGTTAACTGCTGCGTGAGTTGATCTAAAGCGGCCGGATCGCCGGTTAGCGTATCATCAATATCGCAGGCTAAAATCCATTGAGGTTGCATAATACTCTAACCGAACTCTTCTCGGCGAACTTTTTCAGCGCGATCAAAGACCTCCAGCATGCGCTTGGCGATACCGGTCCAGCCAAAATGGCGACGGGCAAAGCGCGAGCCTTCGACTGAAAGTTCATGCGCGAGATTGGGGTATAACATCGGCAAAGCCAGCATGGTGCCATATTCGGGCGCACGGTTGGGATCGGCGTAGAGCGCGTGTTTGCCAAACTCGATAACCTTAGCCAACCCGCCGTGGACGGTAACGACCGTGGAGGTTCCGCAGGCCATCGCCTCGACCGCAACCATACCAAACGGTTCGTAGCGTGAAGACAGGGCAAACACACCGGCGGCGCGATAGTAATCGGCTAACTCTTCATCAGGGATATATTTGACCCAACTGATTTTGTCTTGGATACCCAGTTCACCGGCTATTGTTTTTAATTCCTCAACACCTGCGGCATCTTGTTTCGAATCATCACTGCCGATGGCCGCAATTAAGCGCGCCTCGGGTACAAGTTCGATCAGCGTCGGCAGGGAGCGGATCAGCAGATCGTGGCCTTTGTTGGCGGCCATACGGCCTACGGCCAAAACATCGTGCCCACCCAGGCCATACTTTTGCTGCAAGGCGGCCATTTCTTCGGAACGGATCGGCAGGAATCGGTTTTCATCCATACCCGGCGGTATCACTGTAATTTGCCGCTCCAGAACATCATAATTCTCTTGCAGCAACTTATGTTGCGGTTCGGTTGTGGCCACAATATGATCGCAATTGCGATAGATTAAAAATTCGGTGCGGATACGTTCTTCGAAGCGGTAATTCTTTTCCATAGCCGCTTCTTCCATATCGACGCCCATATTCTGTCTTTTCCACCAGCCCAGCGAATGAGGGGTGTGAACGTGGGGAATGCTCAGCTCTTCGGCAATTTTTTGGCCGGCCCAACCGCCATCCCAATAGTGGGAGTAGACCACGCCGTAGGTGCGGCCCCGGTTGCGGATGGCAGCCAGACAGTTGGTGACAAAATCGCCAAGATAATCATGCATGTCCTCTTTGCGAATAAACTTCTTGCCGCCAAAAGGTATCCGCCAGACCCGGAAGTTTTCATTGACTTCATCAAACTCCGGCTGATTTTCGAAGCGGCGCGTTATTAAATCGACATTGTAACCTAGCCGGCTAAAACGTTTGGCTAGCTCGATTACATATACGACCTGACCACCTGTGTCAGGTTTACCTAATTCCGGCTCGGCACCGACATATCCATGGATAGAAAACATTAATATAGAATTTTGATTCACGCTGCACCTCCTTACAAGTACTGCTATGCATCGTTTTGAATAAAAATATTACTTTGACTAGGCTGTTATCTGTCCGCACCGAACCACAATACAAACCTTACTAAGAAAAAAAACCTCCTTACTTCTTATAATGATAACGATCCGGCCAAATTTGGGAAATTTAGCACAAATCAATCCTTTTTCGTTACGCTTCCTCAACCGGCTGCTCAAACATCTCTACCGTTAACGGCTGAAAATCAACGGGCGCGGCATCATTGTAAAGCGCCTGATAAGCGGCAATATAGCCGGCCGAAGACCAGGCTTGATGCGCTTTGCCCATCGGGCGACCTGTTTGGCCGTGCAGCCACTCATTGAATTCCCACTCACCGTAGAGTCCCAGGCGGCAGGCTTCGGCCAGGGCGTTGAGTTCCTGATGGGCCAGTTCCATCCGACCGGTGCGGGCCAGAAATCGAACCCATAACGCGCCGATAAAGGGCCAGATACCGCCGTTGTGGTAATGGTCGGGTAAGTTGAGGAAGTTGGTGACGAAGTAATCTTTCCAGTCCGCCGCGCCGGAGTTAACCGTGGGATAGTAACATTTAACCGGATAGGGTGAATTGACGCCGACGCCCCACAAAAACTGAAAAAGCTGCTCCATCTGTCGCTCGCTGAGCAGGCCGGTCAGAGCGGCTAACAAATTGGCGTAGACATCGCAGCGCCAAGAAAAACCAAAGGGGCTAATCGCATCGAGCAGATATTGGGCATTACCTAACGTGAACTGTGTTTCGGAGAAGGATTCGAGGGCTTCCGAGAGTTTTTGAGCGGTAGGCCAAAACTGGCGCTGAATTTTATGACGAACCGTGTTAGCGAGGAGGCGATACGGGTGCGGGTCGTCACCCATAGCCTCGCGAATAACGGCAAAATCTTGACAGGCTAAATACCATAGCACTTCATCATACAACACATTGTATGATCGAGGAAAAAGGTCCATCCAATCTGATGACTCCGGCACTTCGATCAAACCGCAGTTGTTGGAGTCGTGGGCCTTGAGCCAGCGCATGGCCCGATCCAGGTGAGGGTACATGCGCGTCAGAAAATCGCGGTCGCCGGTGTAGGCGGCATAGCGGCTGCTGCCGATAACAAACCAAATCACCGAGTCGATGGAGGCGATGTTGCCCGTGCCGCTGTAGTCCGGTTTGCGGGTTTTGATTTGAACGTTAGCCGGTATCTGGCCCGCCTCGGTTTGGGTTTCGGCCAGAATTTCCAGGGTGCGCTTGAAACATTCGGTTATGTCGGGATCGTTGAGGCGCAGGCTCCACAAGCCGGTTTTGATGCCGTCGCGACTCCAAACGGCGAAGTAGTTGGAGTCTTCATCGGTCAGTGGATTGTCAGTTAGACCGGCGGCGGAGAAACCCATCGGCGTGATATTGCGCCGCAGCGACTCAACGGCGCGAGCCATGCCTTCACGGGCGCGGTTCGCTTTTACCGGTTTCACGTCCTCAAAAAATTTGTAATGTTTTAGCCCTTCCAATAACCCCAGCGCGTGTCGACCGTGGCTAAAGTAGGCCCGTAACTCCACCGCCTTTTTCATTTCGCGGGTGGCATTGCCGACCACAATGCCCCGGAAACCGTATTGGAAAAGATCGATGTCGTTCTCGCTGCCGCCGCAGGCAAAGACCTGACTGGGTGTGAGCATCAGCGAGTCGACCAAAAACTTAACCGCGTGACCAATACCGGCCCGTTCGGGGATAACATCCAGATAGACATTGCGCGAATAGACCAGTTTGATCGGAAACTGCGCCTCAAGCAGTTCGCTTTGCAGCGTATCGAGTTGCTCCGACGACATATCTTCCCAAAAGTAACTCACTTTTAGAGGTGACTGATTTTCGGGTTCTTGAAGAACAAATTCAGGATGGCGCTCGGCGAGAAAAGCCACGATATCATCGCGAGCAAAACCGGCCTGCAAATAGCGATACCACTCATCGAGCGGATGTTCGCCCGGCAGCCGATGTATCTCGGTGCCAACCGCAGAGATAATATAATCCGGCATGGTTAAGCCATATGCTGCGATGGCCTCAAGCTGTTTGGCCAGGCTTTGCCCGGAAACGTAAACCAACGTAATGGTCTCTTTCTCTTTATGCAGTGCCTTTTGTAACTTTTTTAAGCCTTGCTCATCACCGCCTATCCAGGTATCGTCCATATCGGTGACAAGCAAGCGCCGCTGATCAAATGGTGAAGTAACAGCCATAGAAGTAGGTAACCTTTCGATAATGATTATTGTACAAACACTTTAACAGTAATGAAGTTATAGAAATGATACAAATTTGGCAGAGGGGCAGGGTTGCAGAGAGGCAGAGTTGCAGAGTTACAGAGTAGCAGGGTGGCAAAGGTGCAGGGGGCAGAGTTACAGGGTGGCAGGGGCAAAGGTGCAGAGTTGCAGAGTTACATGGTTACAGAAAGATAATTCTACAACCCTGCTACCCTGCTACCTTGCAACCCTGCCACCCTGCTACCTTGCTACCCTGCTACCTTGATCCACAGATATTGATACGGAGAAAGCGTGAGGGTGTAGGAGGAACCGGACGTGTCCGATAGGGCGGTGTCGGTTAAGACATCGACCGGTGTTTGGGTGACGCCATCGGGTACGGGTATGTCGACGGTTTGTTCCTGGTCCGATAGGTTGCAGACGATGAGCATTTGGGCTTCGTCGCTGCGGCGCAGGTAGGCCAGCACGGCTTTGTTTTCTAAGGCGATGAACTCGCAGCTACCTTTGCCGAGAACCGGATGCGCTTTGCGCGTCGCCACAAAATGCTTCATCGTGTGGAACAGTGAGTCAGGATCGGCCATTTGGGCAGCGACGTTGACCTTTTTGTAGCTGTAGATTTCGTCATCGATAAGCGGTGCCCAGAAGGCGTCGGGTTCGGCAGCGGAGAAACCGGCTCCGGTATCGCCGGTCCACTGCATTGGCGTACGGACGCCGTTGCGGTCGAAGAGGTCGATGTTGTCGCCCATGCCGATTTCGTCGCCGTAGTAGATGATCGGCGCACCGGGCAGGCTGAAGAGAATGGCATTGGCGGCTTCGATTTTGCGGCGGTCGTTATCGAGCAGCGGCGAGAGGCGGCGGCGGATGCCCAGGTTGAGCGGCATGCGCGGGTGGGGCGCGTACAGTTTCCACATCAACTGGCGATCCTCTTCCGTGACCATCTCCAGGGTTAGCTCATCGTGATTACGCAGGAAAACGCACCATTGGCAATTGTCGGGGATGCCGGGTGTTTGGGCCATAATGTCGATGATGTCCGTGGCGTCGCCCAGAGCCAGCGCCTTGAAGATGCGGGGCATGACCGGGAAGTGAAAGGCCATATGGAATTCATTGCCGGGCACGGTCGAGTCATCGGGGTCGCCGCCGAAGTAGGGGCGTAAATCCGAGGGCCACTGGTTGGCTTCGCCCAGCAAGATTGTGCCGGGGTAATGCTCATCGAGCACCTGGCGAACGCGCTTGAGGTAATCGTGCGTTTCCGGCAGGTTTTCGCAATTGGTGCCTTCGCGCTCGAAGAGATAAGGCACAGCATCGGCCCGGAAGCCGTCGATGCCCATATCCATCCAGTAACGCAACACGTCGATCATCGTGTCGGCCACAACCGGGTTGTCGTAGTTGAGGTCGGGCTGGCTGGCGTAGAAGCGGTGCCAGTAATATTCGTTGGTGGCCGGGTCCAGCGTCCAGTTCGATGGCTCGGTA
>JAGRBY010000511.1 GCA_020433835.1 Anaerolineae bacterium
GTCCGGAAAAGCGTCGACCAACATCTGGAAGTACTGGAGCACACCGGCCTTCGTCGGCGGCAGCCCCGGCAGTTCCTCGTGCTCGACGAAATCATCGGCGAGCAGTCGTCCGAAACCGTCGAGGTCACCGGCGTTGATGGGGTCGTAAAGATGTCGGATTGAGGCCGAGTGATCCATGAGTTCCTCCTTATAGATGACGAGGGGCGGTATGACGCCGTGCGACTCCATCGCGGCCGCCGCCTCCGGTGATTGCATCAGGGCCAGCCAACCGTCCATATCGTGAATGTTGGCCGACAAAGCAATCTGATTGCTGCCGTCCGCAGCCACATACGAGACGATGTCCGTGGCGATTGGCCCCAGAATCTCGAGCCGTTCATCACCCTTGGACGCCCAGTGTTTCACATCTTTGACGGTATGGATAGCGACTAATTTTGCCATGGGTTATTCTCCTTATTTTTATAATGAAATCCGATTTGTTTATGAATGGAAGATCCCAACAAGCCTATCTCCCCTAGACACTTTAAGGCACTCAGATAATTATAGACATCACCTCCCCTTCATTGCCTGAGTTATGGTCCTCATTTGCTCGGTATACGCTTTTAATGGGTCACGCTCAGAACTGCACCTTCGGTGGGGCGAGAGGAGGGCGGTAGACCCGCCCTCCTCTCACCTTCAACTAAACTTGCTTCGCGCTATCCGTCGCCTAGGGGCAGGTATCGACCGAACGGTTGTTGTTGTAGTTGTCGAGCTGCTCTGCCAGGCAGGTGGCCGTACTCGCATCGGCGGAGGACAGCTTGGGGCTGTAGTTCAGCCCGTTGAAACCATATTGTCCGAGCAGCAGCACCCCACGCTGGATGTTGCTGGTGGTGGTGCCGTTGGGATCTGCGCCGGCGAAGTAGTTCAACTGCGCACCGACGAGCTGGGCGGCCATGTTGAATAGAGGGTCATTGGCCTTCTTCGTCTTGCCATCGATGGTCATCTTATTCAGCAGGTTGACCGCCGGTGAGCAGTCAGGCGCGGCATCCGGCGCAGCGGGGTTGCCCTTTAAGACCAAGGCGTATGTCGGCGCAAAGTTCGGCCAGCCGCCCCCCACATCCTGCGCCGAGACCACCAGTCCACCGGGTGGGTTCGTGGTCATTCCGGTCGCCAGGGCCAGGGTTTGGTCAAGCACCGGCTGCTGGTTCCCGTTCGATTTCCCGCACGAAGCCCAATTCTTCCAAAAGCCGATCCCCAACGCGCGACCGCCCGGCGGTGGCGTGTTGTCAACGTTCAAGGTGATGGTCTGGCCGGCTTCGGCCCCGAAGTCGGTGCAAACCATCCCGTTGTTGGCGTCCGAGTTGGGCACGAACGGGTTCGGACCGAGGTTGGTGTTCCAGCCGGGCGGTACCCATTCACAAAGCTGGTAATGCTGGCCTGGCACTAACGGGGTGGTGAAGTTGATCGTCCAGTTATTGGCCGAGTTGGCCTCAACCGGCTCCAACGTCGTCCCTTCCTGGCTGGCCGAAGCCCCCTCACGAAGCTGGAAGGTGAAGAGTTGGGTGCTGCCAGGGGTCGCGCCGTTGACGGTCTTGATCACCTGAGCCGCGCCGGGGTTGACGGTGCTGGTTTCACCGGCGTCGCCGCATGTGCCGCTGACCGGGCTGTTATGCGCATCGCCGCTGTAGCTGGCAACCCAGTAGTAGGCGCCCACAGCCGTGGGGCTGAAACTGACCGGCCCATAGGCGCCGTTGCCGTTCACCGTCACCGGGCTGGACGTGAAAACCAGGTTGGTGCAGTCCGGGGTTGGGCTGGGGCCATACAGCTTGAAGGTGATCGAGCCGGTGGGGTTAGACCCTTCGCTGATTGTGGCCGAGTCGGAAACCAGGGTGCTCGCACCGCTGGCGTCGGTCGCGGTTGTGGTCAGGGTCGGGTTGGCCAGCGGGATTTCCTGCGACTCGTAGGCACCCATATCGACTGTGCCGCCGACGATGCGCGGATTGCCGTCGAGGTCGGTAGTCACGCCGACAGGCAAGAAGCTGTTGTCGCCGGCGTTGATCGCCGGGGAGCCAGAGCCGAGGTGCAGGTCGCTGCTGCCGACGAACAGCGGATCGACATCCAGGTTGCCGCCGCCGTCCGTGGCGGTGCTCACGTTATAGTAGTAGCCGGCGTCACCGAAGGTCGGGTTCCAGGCTGTGCTGCCGCCCGAGCCCTGCACGATGCTGGCGCTGAATACCGGCACGCTGGCAGGCTGGCCAAGGTCGTTGCCAATGTAGACGCCGCTGGAACCATTGTTCCACAGGATGCTGTTCCGAATCTGCGGGTTGCTGCCGTTTTGGCTGAGCATTCCGCCGCCATACCTAAGAGCGGCGTTGCCGCTGATGGTGGCATTGGTCAGTGTCAGGTTGTTGCTGCCGGTGGTGAGTAGCCCGCCGCCGTCTGTCGCGGAGTTGCCGCTGAAGATGACATTCGTCAGCGTCGCATTGTTATCCGTCAAGGTGAACATTCCGCCACCGTACGTCGCAGAGTTGCCGCTGAAGATGACATTCGTCAGCGTCGGGCTGCCGCTGAAGGTGGCCATCCCGCCGCCGTTTGTCGCGGAGTTGCCGCTGAAGATGACATTCGTCAGCGTCGGGCTACCACCGCCGTGGAATATCCCGCCGCCGTACGTCGCGGAGTTGCCGCTGAAGGTGGCATCCGTCAGCGTCAGGTTGGTGGGGCCGGTGCTGTACAGCCCACCGCCTTCAAACACAGCGGAGTTGCCGTCGAACGTGACATGCATCAGCACCGGACTGGCGGAGGCGCCGTACATACCACCGCCAAAACGGCTACTTGTGTTGCCGCTGAAGGTGACGGAGGTCAGCGTCGGGCTGCTGTTGATGTTGGCCATCCCGCCGCCGCCGCAGCAATCAAACCCAATAGAGGCGTTGCCAGTGAAGGTGACGTTTGTCAGCGTCGGGTTGCTGCCGTTGGTGTTAAACATCCCGCCGCCGTAATTTGCGGCGTTGCCACTGAAGGTGACATTGGCCAGCGTTGGACTGCTGTTGTCGTTGTACATCCCGCCGCCAAATTTCGTGAAGCCGCTTTTGATGGCGTAGCCGCTCGTGATGGTGACACCATCCAGGGTCGCGCCGGTCGCGCCGGTCACGACGCTGTAACTGTTATCCACGAGGGTTGGGTTGGATAAGCTCAAAGCGCCGCTGTCGTCGCCGTTCAGGTCGCCGCTGAGGAGGGTGACGTTGGTCTGCCAGTCGCGCTGGTCGCGCTGGGTTTCGTTCCCGGCGAAGCCACCATAGATCTCGACGCCAGCCTTGAGTTGGAAGGTCGCTGTGCGAGGGTCACTAGCGGTGGTCGTCGGCTTGTAGGTGCCGGAAGCGACCCAGATCTCAGTGTCAGAAGCGGCCCCGGCCAGGGCGTCGGCCAGGCTGGGGTAGGCATCGGCCCACGAACTGCCGTCGCCGCTGCCGCTCGCGCCGGCGTTCACATAGATGATCGTCCCTGCGGCGTGCAACGGCACGGGCGGGGCCAACAGCCCGACTAGCGCCAGTGCCAGCGCCAGCAGGGCGACCAGGGGGGGGCGTTTCGGTCTGGGTATGGTTGTACTTTTGTATTGTTTGTGCATTACTACGATAACCCCTTTATTTCTATAATTTATGGTTTGTGAGGTGAATACGTGCTATCGCGCCCTACCCGTCCCACGCCCATCGAACGAGTAGTACACGGTCTGGATCTAGCCGGATCCGACTTCGGTGATCGGACTGCGTTTCTGTCGGCAGCGGCGACCGACAGTGATTCTAGCCAGCCTGGCTGAGTGAAGTCGAAGGACCAGGTTGGGAACGAGATTAAAAGCGACGCGCTCGGCTGGTTATTCCCGCTGAAGACCCACCTCTCGCTCTACCCTGGCAGAGCCACCCCGACCTGTTGCATCAGCTCTGCCCCGATGCTTATGGGCCAATCTTCCGCAATTTTACCGTTCACGACGCGATATTCACCCAGGCCCGATCCCGATGCTTCTTTGCCGGCGTTGGTAACGTGCATTGTGGCCCGCACCACAACGTAATCGCCTTCAGCGATTAGATGCTCGATGTTCAAGTCCCACTTGAGATCGGGGAAAGCCGAGGGCATCATGGTGACGAACTGTTTGAAACCCTCACGTCCCCCCGGCATTAAGTGATTGACATAGTCGGGAGCCATTAGTTCGTCCACCAAGGCAACATCCTTGGTATTCAAGACCTGCTCGATGAAACGGCGGACAACTGCCTTATTTTGTTCGGTTGACATTGAAATGATCTCCTTTACTCGGCCGCCTCAACATGGAAGACGACCGGCGGTATAACACCGTGCGACCCCATCGCCGCCGCCGCCTCCGGGGTTTGCATCCAGGCCATCATCCCCTCCATATCATGAAGGTTACCAGACACGGCGACCCGATTGCTGCCGTCCGCAGCCACATACGAGACGATATCCGTGCCGAATTGCCCCAGAATCTCGACGCGCTCATCACCCTTGGACGCCCAGTGCTTTACATCCTCAACTTCATGGGTAGCAACTATATTTGGCATTGGTTATTCTCCTTATTTTTATAATGAAATCCGATTTGTTTGTGATACGACACAGATACGCCAACGTTGGAAGTGAGCGGACCAGCGCCGGAGGCACGAGGCCCGCTCGACTGACGGATTGGGTATCAGTGGTTCCCGAAAAAACCTAATCAGGCGCTATTGTGCCAGAATCAGGTAAGCGGCCCAGGCCAGTATTGCTGCCCCGACAACGAAGATAATCTTCTCCACCGTTGTATCGTGCTGCAACTTCCTGAAATTCAGCGCAAGACCGACAAGACCAACCGTGGTCACAACCAACGTGGCCAGAACCCCATATGTCCAGCCACGGAAGACGGCCAGCGCCAACACCGCATACAACACCCCGAACACCGCCGGCGGCTCGTTCCCCTTGATTCCGAAACGCCCGATGATGACGCCGTGCAGCACAGCGTTGACAAGAAGTAAGAGACTCAGAAGCATCATGTGCAAAACTCCTTGATTATGCGGATTACCCACCGCACTTTGGTCCGTTAAACCGCCTAACTACATCATAACCTGTCGTCTGCTTCGCCCGGCAGCGATTCTACCCAGCCTATTCCGGCGTGGGGATTAAGCCCAACTGCTGCATCATCGCCATCTGGTCAAATAAGCGCCACGATTCGACGATTTGCCCCTCGACCACCCGGTCGATAATGATTTCTGACATTGTCACCGACTTACCCGTCGGGGGAATACCCATCATGTCACCCGTATGGGTGCCTCGAAAGGTGATCCGGCTAACGACCAGGTCCCCTTCCGCAATCATGGCTTCGACGGTTGACGAGCTGCCGCTGAACGCACTCAGGAGCAG
>JAGRBY010000512.1 GCA_020433835.1 Anaerolineae bacterium
AGCAAGTCTGGTTTATCCATGCAACCCGGAGGCAGCTTCGTGGGGGGTGCCCATGGAACGGACCCGGCCGGAATATCCCGGTGCCCACGCTTTGGGCAGCGAGATAGCGATGGACCCGGATTCTGCCCAGGCGTTCCGCATCATGAGTACCTCAAGCGGGCCGGTGAAATTCAGCCCAGAGTCTGAGCATCCACCGCCGCCAGCCGTGGCACAGCGTTTTAGCATCCAATCCTTTATTGGGATGGCGTTGCACCCCAAAGGAGGTGAGCCATGGGGGTTTGTATTGCACCAATGCGCTTACCCACGGGTTTGGACGCCGCAGGAGGAGCAGCTTTTCCAGGAAATCGGCTGGCGGCTGACTGATGCGCTGACCGGTCTGATGGCGTTTCGCAATCTGTGCGAAAGTGAGACTAAATTGGCAGAGGCCGAGCGCATTGCCCAGGTGGGCTACTGGGAGTATGACCTGGCGACTGATCGCCTCATTTGGTCAGATGAAACCTACCGCATCTTTGGGCTGCAGCCGCAAGAATGCATCCTCAACCTAACCCGGTTAGCGGAACTGATTCACCCTGAAGATCGGCAGCGCGTAGAACAGGCCATAGCCAATGCTCTGTCACAGGATAGTCCACGTTACGATGTGGAATACCGCATAATCCGGCCCAATGGCGAAGTACGGTACATTCACAGTCAAGGGGATGCGATGAAGGATGAGACCGGCCAGATTCGCCGTATGTTCGGCACCAAGCAAGACATCACCGAACGCCGGCAAGTGGAGGACGAACTGCGGGCGAGTGAGACCCGCTTCCGCACCTTTGTAGACCACGCAACGGATGGCTTCTTCCTGCATGACGCTCAGGCTGTAATTGTGGACGTGAACCGTTGGGCCTGCGAGAGCCTGGGCTACACGCGAGAGGAACTAATTGGGATGACCCCGTTTGACTTTGATGCGGAGATCAACCCAACTTCCCTCAACCAACTGATAACCCGACTACAGGCTGGAGAGGTGGTGGCATTCGACTCCGGTCATCGCCGGAAGGATGGCACCGTGTTTCCGGTTGAGATCCGTATCCGCTCGTTCTCGTATGGCCAGCATCGGTTTGGTGTCGCTCTGGTTCGGGACATTACAGGGCGCAAGCAGGCGCAGGAGGCGCTCCGCACCAGCGAGGAACGCTATCGCGCTCTGTATCACGAAAACCCATCCATGTTCTTTACCTTGGATGCTGAGGGAACCGTCATCGCCCTGAACGACTTTGGTGCCAGCCAACTCGGCTACACTAAGGATGAACTAGAAGGGCAGTCGATCCTGAACACATTCTACGCAGAAGATCAGACGGCTGTGAGCCAACAACTCAAAACCTGCTTGCAAAATCCATGGCAAGTATTTCGTTGGCAGTTCCGCAAAATTCGCAAAAATGGCAGCCTGATGTGGGTCGAAGAATTCGGGCGAACCGTCAATGGGCCAGATGGGGCCGTCTATATCCTGGTGGTCTGTCAAGACATCACCGAGCGCAAACAACTGGAGGCGGAAAATAAGCGACTGACCATGCAATTCTATCAAGCCCAGAAAATGGAAGCCATCGGTCGGCTGGCCGGGGGCATTGCCCACGATTTCAACAACCTGCTGGTCCCAATTATTGGCTATGTCGAGTTAAACTTAACCGATTTAGACCCCGACAGTAAACTGTACGCCGATTTAGCCATAATTCGCAAAGCAGCCAACCGCGCCGCCGATCTAACCCGGCAAATTCTGGCCTTTAGCCGTCAACAGGTCTTGGAACTGAGGCTGCTGGACCTCAATCTGATTATCGCCGAATTCAAGAAAATGCTCCAACGGCTAATTGGCGAAGATATTGAATTACAAACCTTGCTTGCCCCAACCCTTGCCCCCATCAAAGCCGACAAAGGGCAACTGGAACAAGTTTTGATGAATTTGGCGATCAACTCCCGCGACGCTATGCCGACCGGCGGGAAGCTCACCATCGAAACCGCCAACACATTTTTAGATGAAGCCTATGTGGACAAATATGCCGGCGACCTGGCTCCAGGCCCCCACATTATGGTAGCCGTAAGTGACACCGGGCTTGGCATCGATACGAAAATGCAAAAGCGTATTTTTGACCCGTTCTTCACCACCAAAGAAAGTGGTCAGGGCACCGGGTTAGGCTTAGCCACGGTTTTTGGGATTATCAAACAACATCAAGGACATATTCTGGTTTATAGCGAACCGGGCAATGGCACCACCTTCAAAATTTACCTACCCCAAGCCCAAGAAGCCCACCCAACCATTGTCTCTATGACGAAAGCACCGCATTCCATTTATGGAACGGAAACGGTGCTTGTAGTAGAAGATGAAGAGATGGTCCGCAAACTGGTATGCGAAACGCTTGAGGCCCACGGCTATGATGTAATTGAAGCCCAAAGCCCCACCGATTGTCTTGAACTGGCCTCGGCCAAGACCACTATCCATCTGTTGGTAACCGACGTCATTATGCCCGAGATGAACGGCAAAGAACTTTACCAGAAGATAAAGGCCATCCATCCGAACAGTAAAGTTTTATATATGTCAGGCTATACAAGTAATGTTATCGTTCATCACAATATGTTAGATGAAGACATCAACTTTCTACCGAAACCCTTCACGGTTCAGACCCTTGCCCAAAAAGTTAGAGAGGTTTTGAATTGAGATTGGCAACAAGTTGCTGTTCAATCTCTATCGTGGTAAAACCGAGTTCAATGCTTTGGTAATTTGAGCGCTCCTTGGTTACAATAGGGGTAGGGAATTATCATGACCATGCCTACATTCTCCCAGCCCTCGCTGCCGCCTATGTTCGAACAGCAGCAGCTTGCTATCGCCGCGCTGAAACAAAGCAGCCTGCCCCTGGAAGAAACGACCTATTTGACCATCGGGGGCGGCATCGGCAGTTTTATCTGGGTCGATCACCTGCTCGTTCACGGCGCTGACCCCACCGCTATTGTCGCCCTGGGCCTTGAAAGCAAACCCTACGCTCGCTTTCGGCGGCTATGCCGCAACTCGCAAATTTTCGATCACGACCGGCTGCGCAGCGACTCCAGCGGAACGCCCGATAACATCTGGGGCTGGCCCGGTTATGCCGTGCGCGAAATGGGGCGCGATCTCCGGCGCGGGCGGGCGCTGCATGCCGCCCACTTGGCCTGGCAAATCTTCAGCGAGCCGGTGCTGCACCATCCCTTCACGCCCCAGGCCGGCGATGTCTATGCCTCGTTTGATCGGGAGGCGCGGCGTATTGGCTGGCCTGCCATCCGGCGCTTGGGGCTGGTCCACGCCCTCCGCACAACCAACGATGGACGCTACGTGGTGGCCTACACTCCGGCGACGGCGTTCAAACGGGGCTGTCGCTTGCTCATCGCCCGCTACGTTCACCTGGCGATGGGTTATCCCGGCGTGCGGGTGCTGCCGGAACTGCATCGCTACCGCCAAGCCTCAAACTACCGTCGCCACTTTGTCAACGCCTACGAACGGCACGACCACGTCTATCGGCTGTTGAGCCAAACGGGCGGCACGGTGCTGGTGCGGGGGCGCGGCATCACCGCTTCGCGCATTATCCAAAGGCTGCACCAAACCCGAGCGCGTAACCCCAACATCCACATTCTGCACCTGATGCGCAGCCCCAAGCCACACGGCCCGCACTATGGCTACGCCCGGCGGCCAACCCGTCATCATGTCGATTACCAACCCTACAACTTTCCCAAAGCCTGCTTCGGCGGCGATCTGCGCCGGGTGATGGAACAAGCCGATGATCAGCAGCGCGCTGAGTTTATCGGCTTGTGGGGCGGCATCACCACGGCCAAGCGTACGGAATGGCAGCACATCATCACCACCGGCCTCAAAGAAGGCTGGTATCACGTACGCATGGGCCGCCTGATGAGCGTAGAACCCACCGATAACCGGCTCACCGTTGTCATCCGAAGTGAGGCCGCCTGGGCTGAAGAAACCACCCTCCAGGCCGATTTCATCATCGACGCGACCGGCCTGGAGATAGCCCCCGAGGGCAACTCGCTGCTGCACGATTTGCTGCGATGTTACCGGCTGCAAAAAAACCGCGTCGGGCAAATCGCGGTGACTGATACCTTTGAAATCGCCGGGCTGCGAAACAGGATTGGTCGCGTATATAGCGGCGGCATCATGACGCTGGGCGGCCCCTTTGCGCCGGTCGACAGTTTTACGGGGCTGCAATACGCCGCGCAGAAATCGGTGGAAAGTTTGCTGGCGCAGAAAGCGCCGGGGCTGCATCGCCTCGGGCCGCTGCGCTCGTTGGAACAGTGGTCGCGCTGGGCGGCAGGAGTAACGCCGTGACGCCAACGCTGTGGGGACGCTGGCAAACGCGGCTGCTGTTGCTGGCAACCGTCGGGCTGCTCATCACGCTTGGCTTTGGAGTTGTGTTGAGAAACTTCGCGACGCCGTTGGCTTTACTGGGCTACGTGCTGTTCTTGGGCTTCGGCTGGGATGTGCTCTACCAGAGTCTGCAATCGCTGCGCTGGGATCGCGATTGGCCGCCGCTGTTTATGGTGGGCGGCGGTCTGCTGGAAGCCCTGCTGCTGTGGGGGTTGGTCAAAGCCGATATATTGTGGGCTGGGTTGGGACTGGCCGGCCTGCCCGGTGTCGATCCGGGGCTAACGCTGATGCAATTTGCGCTCCACTACGGTACGGTCTTTGCCGTGATCTTCTTCATCATGCTTGGCCCGATGCGGGTTCTGTTTTTAAAGTGGCGCTTTCGGGGCGGTCAGTTTTTTTGAGCGAGGCAGGGCATTGGGCCGTTCCACGGTCGTTTTTGCCATTTCAAGGGACGTCCTTATGATCAAAAACGCAAGGTTTCCAACGCAAGCATCACATTTTTAAACGCATGCTTAAGTCTTCTCAACGCAAGCAACGGCCCATGCTATGCGTTTAAACATGCCCTCTTTTTGCCGGACGCAGCGCCCCAGAGAATACAAATGCCTTGTTTGTATCACCCGCAGCGCCTTGGATTATGCTAAGGCCCTGGATTTAACTGACACAACGCATTATTGTTGTTACGATCCGTTGTGATCGCGTCCCGCCCCCGTCTTAGAGCGTAAAACGTACCATTTTGCTTGTTTGGCTTGTAACAAGGTTGAAAAGGTTTTGCTTGTTTGATTTGTACCTATGGGATTATTTGTGTGATAATATCACGGTAATTGTAAGCATGTTGCCCCATTGAGCACCAAAAGTAAGCCTTTGCGGTCTCATGTTCAAGAAAAACCTGGGGTCTAACGCTACCACGATTGTGTGCAGAGCTATCAAGCTGTTTAAAAAGTCAGCGTTTACAGATTTGTCCACAGATGGACACAGATTCTCACAGATACT
>JAGRBY010000513.1 GCA_020433835.1 Anaerolineae bacterium
ACCCGCGCTCCGGTGGCGCTCTTTCCACCCCGCAGCACACCGAACAGTGTTGGCGCCTCCCCGTGGGCCGATGATGAGTTGTTGGTCGCTTTGTGGGGACCCATTGCCCGAACCGTCGTCCGGGTTTCGGTCACCGCTGCCGGTGATAACGCCACCGGGTCGTATGAGGTCTTTCTCAACGGTCTGCAAAATCCGCAGCATCTCTTGGTTTTACCCGACCGAAGTCTGCTGGTTAGCGATTTCAGCGCCGGGAAAATTTATCAAATTAGGCAGAAATAAGTTGTGACATGATCGACACATATTCGTTTGGTGAATGGGTCAAGCAGCGACGACAATCTTTGCGACGGACGCAGCGAGAGATCGCCGCCGCCGTCTACTGCTCGGTGGCCATGATCAAAAAGATTGAAGCGGATGAACGCCAGCCCTCACCTGAACTCGCCCAAGCTCTGGCCACCGCCCTGGACATTCCGGCCGAGCAACACGCGATGTTTGTCGAATGCGCGCGGGGTGAACAGCCGGTAGACCGGCTCAACCCAACCCAGCCACCGGCTTCAAGGCCCCCATCCTTCGCTCCACCCCTTCCTCGGCCAATGACTCCCTTCATCGGCCGCCAGGCTGAATTGACCGCCATCACCCACAAACTCAATCAGCCTGGTTGCCGGCTGTTGACGCTGCTGGGTCCCGGCGGTATGGGCAAGACGCGGCTGGCCATCGAGGCGGCGCGCAGCCATCCAGGACAATTTTAGCGATGGGGCGTTGTTTGTGCCGTTGTCTACCGTGACCGATTTTACCCAGATTTCAACAACGATTGCCCAAACCTTACACCTGCCTTTAGCGGGCAGTGATCCCCCATACGTGCAAATTCAGCGACTACTGCGCCGTCGTCATCTGTTGCTGCTGTTAGATAACTTTGAACAGTTGGTCTCCGGCGCCGATTTGCTGTCGGATCTGCTGGTCGCCGCGCCCAATTTGAAACTTATGGTTACGTCGCGGGAACGGCTCAATTTGGTCGAAGAATGGCTATATCCGATCCCGGCTCTGGCTGAAGCGGTGGCCTTATTCGAGGCCACGGCGGTTCGCGTCAAACCGGATTTTACTCTGGACACCGAAGATTTAGCCGTGACTCGGATATGTCAGCTCGTCGCCGGACACCCTCTGGCCGTCGAATTGGCTGCCAGTTGGTCCCGCTTTATGGCCTGTCAGCAAATCGCTGCGAAAATCGAGCAAGACCTCGACTTTCTCGCCAGTCCGTCACGTAATATCCCGGAACGTCACCACAGTTTGCGCGCTCTGTTTGACCATTCCTGGGCATTGCTCACGCCCGCCGAACAAAACGTGCTGGCGAAGTTGACGGTTTTTCGAGGGGGTTTTGCCCCGGAAGAGGCCGCCGCTACCGCCGGAGCGAGTTGGCCGATTCTACTGGGGTTAGTCGATAAGTCATTGGTGGTGGCTCAGGGCGACAACCGCTTTGACCTGCATCCCTTAATGCAGCAATATGCGGCCCAAAAATTAGCTGAGGCGGGGGCAGAGCCAGCCACGCAGCAAGCGCATTTTGAAGCATTCTGTGACTTGGCCCGGCAATTGAACGCGTTATCCATCGGTCCGCAAGCCGTTGCCAGCTTTCGCCGCGCTGAACGAGAGTACGACAATTTTCGAGCCGCCCTAAGTTGGGGCTTGGCCAATCAACAAAACGAGATCGTTCTCAAATTATTACATAACCTATTTGAATTTTGGCTGCCGGCCGGCTATTGGCCGGAGGGTGAGCGGTGGACAACCATGGCCGTTGCCCAAGCCGGCGATGAAGATTCAGTCTATCTCTGTTTGGCCTTGAGCCAGCTGGGTGTATTTGTCGCCTTACAGGGTCGCTTTCCTGAAGCAGCGCCCCAAACTCAGCGCGCCTACCAGATGGCGCGGCGGCTGGAAGAACCCTGGCCCCTGGCTTTTGCCTTACAAATACAGGGTCAAGCGTTGCCGGATAAAGCAACCGCCTTAGCTGCCTTTGAGGAAGCGATCGCCATCTGTCAGGACAGGGTTAATGAGCCCCAATTTGCGACCCGACTGGGCCGGCTGTTGAGGCTGCAAGGGGATCGCCTTAAAACCTTTGGCATGTTAACCGAAGCCAAAGCCAAATATGAAGAAAGCCTGGCTCGTTTCCGTCAAGTGGGAGACACGTCTGAGATCGCCTATCCCTTGGGTAATTTAGGGCGAATAGCCCTGTACGAAGGTGATTTACAGAAAGCTCACGATCTCATCAGCGAAAGCGTTACCATCGCCCGCAATGCCGGCAATCGGGTAGCGATTGGCGACTGGATTTTCCGCCTGGGACAGGTTCAGTACTATCTGGGGCAATGGGCTGCGGCAGAAGCCAACTTACAGGAGACAATGCAGTTGTACGAAGATGTGGGCAATCGATTTGGGCCGCCCGGCGTACTATCAAATCTGGCCCTGGTGGCTTTAGAGCGAGAGGATGTCGCATTGGCCGCTGGCCTGATCCGAGAGAGTCTCAACCGCTATCGCCATCTGCAAGAAGCGATGTCCAAAGTCGATCGGTCCGTCAACTTGCTTGAGTTTGGTGATACGGTTGAAAGCCTGCTTCAAGCCGGGCTGGTCGCTTACACGCTGAAAGAGTGGGAGAAAGCGCTCAGTTTGTTTCGCTTTGTGGAGAAGAATGCGCCGGGGTATGCGACCATACAGCCGCTGCAAGACAAAGTATTAGCGGCCGAAGCGGATATCAAAACCTATCTGTCTCCGGCTGCCTTCGCTGCTGCCATTACCAAAGGTGAGCGGCTTACCGTGAATGAGCTACTGGCCGTGCGGTTGAAATAATCTGGATTATCTCATTAAAATAGGTGGGCAAACGCTTGTATGAGTTCCTGCCGCACCGCTTCCGGCATATTCTGACTGTAGGCTTGGGCCGTAGACCGCATCGGATCGGCCATCACTCGGTCCAAATCCCCGTGTGGTTGTAGGATAATCTGCCCATCAGAGGTAAGCAGCGTGCGATTATTTAAGATGAAACCGGCTTTTTGAATGCCGCGCTGTGAGGCGATATTTTGTCCCTGATGTCCGATCCAAAATCGCTCAGTTGGAGCCGATTCTGTCCGGATAATGGCTTGCAGTAAATGAGGGTACACGCCGCGCCCACGATAAGCCGGCAGGACAGCAAAATCCCACAAAGCGCAATCGAGTTCTCCCAAAGCCCATTCCAAGCCCACCTCTCGGATATGACCCACTCTTGTTCCCACCCAGCCATAGCCTACCGGCGTATCATCCAAAAAGGGCACATAACAATGAGCGCCTTCATCAAAGCGAGCTTGGATGGCGGCTTCGTCCATGTCATGGAGTTGGGCTAGAAGCCCCTTATCCGTCACAATGCGCGCCGCAAAATCGGGCAGTGGCGGTAATTCGGGTAACGGATCGCCTTGCCACCAGTAGTAGGTACAACCTAAGGTAATCTGCTTGCTCATTTTCATCTCCGGGTGTCGTTTAGACAATTTTACCTGAACTCATTCATCACACCTAATCGGAATCGCCTCGTTACGCGACAATGTCCGGATGGGTACCGATGATTTCGTCAGCCAGCGAAAAAATGGCTTCACCCAGGCGGCGACTTTCTGCCCATTTAGCCTGTTGGGCGACCGGCGGCCTTTAGGCCCCCTTCAACCATTAACCCTTTATATGAAAACTCCAAATTGTTGGAAAAAGGGCCGTGATGAGCCAGGGCCGGGCTGTTCGGGGCAAAAATCAGGTGTAAATCGACATCTTTATAATCAGGAAAGGGCGTCTCCGGGGCCATTGTGGTAATACGGCCCACCAAATGGGCCGCGCAAAGATGGGGATAGCGTCCGGCATTATCGACGACCCAGGTACGCATCGCTTCTTTGACTCCTCGTACGTTCATCTTAAACTTCCTGATCCGGGAGTTGTTTGATATGCGTCATTGAGTAAACGAACGCGCCTTCCCAGCCAACGCTAGGAAAGTTCATAAACATCAGGCGTTCCTGAGGAGAAATCTCCATTTCGTGAATCGCACTCCAGCTAAACATCTTGTCAGACACAGCTGTTAACAAGCGCATTGCCCAGCCATTCTGCTTTTTCCCATTATTCGTTATCACCTTGCACCTCCAATGTAATCGTTGTCTCAATTGACTCGATTAAATCATAGAGGGACGTGATATTGGTCTACCTGATGGGATACAACAAGGGGTACAACTTCGATGTCTCTTAACAGGAAATGGGAGAAAAGGTTAGAAGCCGGCTATCGAAGCCGTTCTTAGTGGTTATTGACGAATTTTATTCGACATTCGATCTGCAAGTTAGGGTTTATGCGGTTGAAAAAAGGCAGGGATAAATAGAAGTAGGTCTTACGTGAGCTACCGTTCGTCAGTTCGGTATTTGATTTTATGCTCCACACCTAAGCCGGCCGTTGCCAATCCAACCCGAAAAGGCAATTTAAGCCCACTTTAACTACCAGTATACGTCACCGCCCGTTAACCAGCATCCACCCAAAGGGAGTAAAAAAGTAGTATCCGTTGAATTTACCCCTTTTTGAGCCTCAAAAGGGTCAAAAAAGGGGTAAAATGGCCGGAGGCGATTTTTCTCTGAAGCCAAAGGCGCGTATAATTACGGCTACGCTCTCCTCGCCAAAGACGGTCGTACCTCTTTTGAAAATAATGATCTGGAGCGTCAAAGTTTACTTTGACCTGCCAGTCGATGACAAAGCCAGCTTTGTCGCTCCAATAAATTTTCATTGTCGCTGTCGTGCCGTACTGTTACACTCCCAGTTCAGCGCCAACCGACCCGGAATCTAAGTAAACCAAAATCCCTTTAACAGGTTCCGAAAATGATCGCAGATTTTCAAGCACTCTTTGGTAGTATTGTTCAAACGGCCCTTGATATGGGCTTGTTGGTGATCGCCTTATGGATCATCCATCTCATCGATACCGTGCTGGGCGGCGGCCTCAAAAAGCAGTTTGGTCTTCGGCCCCGGACGACGCTCAATCCGCTGGCGTTCTTTATCTCCCCTTTTCTGCACGTTGACTTCAAACATCTTATGGCCAATACCATTCCGTTTTTCATCCTGGGTACTTTAGTGATGATCCAGGGGCAACTTGTTTTTTGGATCACGACCCTGATTATCATTATTGCGGCCGGATTAGGCATTTGGTTATTTGGCCGGCCTGGGACGCTGCACGTGGGCGCTAGCGGCCTCATTTTAGGCTATTTCGGCTACCTGCTGGCAAACGTCTTTTTCAATCCAAATCTGGCTACAATCGTTGTGGCGGTGGTCGTGGCCGTGCTGTACTTGGGGCTGATTTGGCAGGTGGTTCCGCTCAAGAAAGGGGTGTCAAC
>JAGRBY010000514.1 GCA_020433835.1 Anaerolineae bacterium
AAAGGAAACTTCTTTCGCTTTCCCTCCGATCAACGCATCGATTCTGGCCGCGAAAAAACAGACGCCGAGAGCCAACTCTCATCCATTGGCCGTTACATTCGCCGCATCACCGAGGATCCCGACTTCCAAATCTGGAAAGAGCTATATCTACCCCTCAAAGCCAATCGGGTTGATGAAACCGTTACGCCTTTCCCCACGCGTCATACCTTAACCTATGACGAACTGCGCCAGCTTGCACCCCTCTTTCCCACGGCCGATGCCTACCAAGCCAATCAAATTATTTTCGAACGCGGCGAACCGGGCGACGAATGTTATGTAATTGTCAGCGGGCAAGTTGAGGTATTAGTCCTTGATGCCCTCGGCAACGATATCGTAATTTCAAAATTAGGCCGGGGCGACTTCTTTGGCGAGATTGCGTTGCTCAAACGGGTTCCGCGCACAGCTACCGTTCGCACCTCTAAGCCCACCAAGCTAGTTACCCTTGACCATCGTTCGCTAAGTTTGCTTAATCATCGCGCGCCGGCCGTGTTAGAAATTATCACCGACATCGCCCAGCAGCGGCTTGAGTCGCGCTATAAAGACCCCGACGCTGTGGTCTCACCGCTGCGCCGCTTTGCTATGGAAGGCTCTAGCCTTATCCGTGAAATCCCCATCGACGTTCGTGAACTTATCGCCGATGATAGAAAAACGGTCATTTTAGGCGAAGCCGGGGCCGGGAAAACCACCGTTTTACGGCGCTTAATGCTCGATACAGCCGAGGCAGCACGCCATCTACTCACCCGCGCCTCCGACTCCATCGTCCTACCCATATTTCTAAAACTAAGCGCCCTGACGCCTGACAAAAGTGTCGAGCAGCTTATTCTTGAACAGTTCCAGAGCTACCAAATTGACGGTTTACAAACCTATGAAGATATTGTAAACCTTTTCAATGGCCAAAATCCTGATAACACCCCTATTCACTCGATTCTTTTTCTGTTCGATGGCCTGAACGAAATGCCCAGCCCCGACAAAACGCGCTTACTTCTGAACGATTTTATTCGCCAATATGGCCAACACCGCTTTGTATTGTCATGCCGCGCGCAAGATTATTCGGCACTGCAAGGCTTCCGTACGGCGATGCTCAACCGGCTGTCGGGCGAAGATATCGAAGCCTATCTGGTCAACTATCTACAGGCCGAGCAAGGCCGCAAGGTTGCCCGCGAAATCTACAGCGATCCTCAGCTTGAGGATTTGGCCCAGACGCCGCTGGCTCTCTACATGCTAGCCCAAATCGCCCGGCGCAGCGATGAAGACCTGCCTAAAAACCGTGGCGTTCTATTTGAAGTATTTACTGATTATCTTCTCCAGCGTACCGATACAAACTGGCAAAACGCTCTAACCATCAATCAAGTTCAGGCCCCGCTAGCCCTCCAAAAAAAGGCGCTGGCCAAATTAGGGCTGGCGATGCAGGAAGACGAGGCTTGGACGTTTTCGCTCAACCGTTGGTTGGCCATTATCGCCGAACAAATTGGTGTTTACAAAAAATCGACTTCGCCCCGAGAGCGACTCGAACTCGAATCGCTCACACCCCAAAATTTCCACAACCAAATCAAAGACAGCGGCCTGGTTCGCTGGTCGGAAAGCCGTGAGTGGGTAGAATTTGCCCACCACACCTACCAGGAATTTTTCGCCGCCCTGGCTCAAAACGAAGAAGGCTACAACCTCGAACCCCACCTCAGTACCGAGGAAGCGCGTCGCCGCTGGCAAGGCACCATCGTACTGCTGTACGGCATCGCCGAGGATAAAGCCGGCCTTTATTCCAAAATTTTGGGCGATGAAAATGAGTACGCTCGCATCTGGTTGGCCGCGCAATGTTTAGCCAACTCCGGCGAAGAAGTGGCTATAGCCCTGCAGCGGCTGGAACGTACTTTGCCGATGAGCCAACATTTCGCGCTGCTTTTCAGCGCCGGGCTGGCTTGTCGACAATTGGGTCGCTACCCCGAGGCCCTCAGCTACCTCCACATGGCCTCGGAAGAAGCGCCCGGCTCTGCCGAGGTTCAATACGAGTTAGGCTCGCTCTATCGCAAAGTGGAGCAGTATGAACGCGCCATTCAGCATCTCGAAGAAGCCATTCACCTGCGCTCAGATTTTGTCGATGCCTACAATCAGTTAGGTATCACCTATCACGATCAGGGCAAATATCTGGAGGCATTGACCGTCTTTCGGGCTACGACCCAATTGGAACCGGCCAACGCCCATCATTTCTACAACTTAGGAACGGCCCAAAAAATCATTCGCGATTACGAAGGCGCACGCAAATCGTTTGCTGCTGCGGTCAAACTCAAAGCTGATTACACCGAAGCCAAAACGCAACTTTCGCTGCTTGAGAAAGCACTATCTACGGGCGTAGTTCGGGTGCTGGAAAACATCCCCATTCTTAGCAAAATGACGCTCGAACAGAGCATCGTTCTGGCCAACCGCATTCAGGTTGAAGATTATCGCCCCGGTCAAATTATTTTTCACATGGGTGCCATGGGCCAAACATTCTACGTTATCGAAGCCGGTGAGGTCGAGGTTCTGGCCCCGGATATGGGCGGCCAACCCAGCGGCGTTATCAACCGCCTCGGCCCCGGCGATTTCTTTGGTGAGATCGCCCTGCTGCGAGCCATTCCCCGCACAGCCACCATTCGCGCCACCCGACCAACCCGACTGCTGGCCATCAGCCGCGAGGATTTTGAGAATGTCGTTCAAAAATATCCCTCCATCGCCCACACATTGGCCGAAACCTCCGGTCTGCGGCTCTTGCGCGACCGGCAAATTGGTCGCCGCGCCGACTTAGATCGCTACTACGATCCCGGTTACATCGCCGAGCTTACCCACCAAACTGAAGTCACTGTCGTTATGGGCGATATTCACGGCTCTACCTTCTTAACCAATGCCATCGGCCCGGAGTTGATGGTTGCCTTTTTAGATGAATATCTGCTGCGTATGTCTACCATTATAGTTCAGGCTGGTGGAGCGATGGACAAAAGTTTGGGTGACAGCGTTATGGGTGTCTTTGGCAACTTCCCCGGTCGTCACAAAGACAGCAAAACCACCTCGGCCAATTCAGCACTGCTGGCGGCCATAAAAATGCGCCAGGCCTATCGCATCCTCCGTGACGAGTGGAAACGAGAAAACCCGGAATTTGGGGAGACCGGCATGGGCATCGGCATCAGTACCGGCAAGGTCAAAACCGGCACGGTCGGACCCGAAGCCACAATGGTTGGGCCGGCGGTCAACCTTTCCAGTAAGTTGAGCAAACTGGCTATTAACGGTCGCACCGAAAGCGAAGTCTATATCGATGCCCGTACCCGTGAATTGGTTGGCAACGCCTTCAAAATCGAACCGATCAGCCTGGAATATACGCGCAAAAAAGTAGGCGTCGATCTCGAAGCCTACCGTATCGCCCAACGCCGCTAAATAACAAATCTCTTTGGTTCCGGCATACCAAAAATGGTTGTGCTAATCATGTGACTATTGGGCAAACCATTTAAGTACCTTTGGCCCTTTTCAAATTACATTAAACCGGATATCATAGAATCAGGAGAGTAACGACCTGACCATCTTGCTCTACAATCTCTTCTAAAACAACTCTTTAAACACAATACAATTCAACACCGATAGAGAACAACACCAATCCATTCATCTTGGACGGCGTTCACCCGCTGCCCCTGTATTCTACGGAGAATAACAAGCTTATGGACGATCTCTACCAGCGTTACCAAGCCGGCGAACGCAATTTCAGTCAAACCGATTTACAAGACACCGATTTAAGCGGGCTTGATCTTAGTGGTGCCGATTTCACCACCGCTAACCTCAAAGGTGCAAACCTTCGTAATACCAATCTCAGCAATGCTAATCTCAATGGCACAATACTCCAACGTGCCGATCTTAGCCAGGCCAATCTATCAGAAGCAAACCTCAGCCTGGCCGATCTCGGTTTCGCCAACCTTACCGAGGCCAATCTCACCGGAGCCAACTTGCAAATGGCAATTCTTTTTCGCACAAAATTTAAGAATACCACCATGCCGGACGGCACAATTCGATAAACCTGTATAACTTATTTTTATCCCTTACTTTATGGAGGATCCATGAAAAAAACGTTCCTATTCACCTGTCTTTTCTTGATGTTTGCATTGTTTGTTGGTTCTGTTTCAGCCCAAGAAACGTATACCCACCCTTCCGAAGCCTTTAGCTTCACCGAGTTCGGCACGCTTGTAGATGAAACGGATAACGGCGCACTCTTTGTTGACGATGACGCCCAGGTTATGGTTTTATTTGGAGAAACCGATGTTGAGGTTAGCGAAGAAACGCTGCCCAATATCGTCGCACCTGTACTCGAAGGTATCAACGATTTTGAAAGCTATGAACTCCTCATTGACGATGCCGAAGCCGCAGACGCCAACAGCATCTTTCTCCCTTTCACCTACACACCCGAAGGGGACTATGGCATAGGCGAAATTTACGTAACCCAAGCCGATGGCGTCCTCTACATGCTCATCTTGCTCACCGCCGATTATGATGCCACCTCTGACGCCTGGTTCGAGACCGTCTCAAGCTTCACCCCTGGCCTGCCGGTTGAGATCGATGACGAGGAAGAGGGCGAAGATTTGCCCATCGACGAGGAAGAAGAGGACGAAGATTTGCCCATCGACGAGGAAGAAGAAGAAGATGTTGAACAAGAAGAGGATAAGGAAACCACGCCTGTTGAAATCGGCGATAGCGTCTCTAGCGGCTTTGAGCCAACCGAAGATGGTTTCAGCTTTTACAACTATGGCGACGATATCGCCGCCACTGATCTAACGTCTGTCGAATTGCAGCGTATGTTTGGTGATGGCGTTTGCGCCAGCCTGGCCAACGATGAATGCATTTTGACCCCCCCGGCCCAACAGTGGATGGAGCAAATCAACAGCTATATGTCCGGCGGTCACTGTGAAGGTATGGCCGTTCTCAGCTCGCTTATGTACTACGATCAAATCGAACCGGACGATTTCGGCGGCAGCCAGGTCAACGATCTTGAGCTCGAAGGCAACGAACCTTTGCAGCGAGAAATCGCCTACTGGTGGACAACCCAATCCACCTATCCCGGTGCCACACTCCGCGTATCCGAGTCGCCCACAGCTGTAGTCAATGCCCTCATGGAAAACTTTGCTCAAGGTAAAAATGCCGATGAGTGGTGGGCCATGGGCTTCTACAAAGCCGACGGCAGCGACGGGCATGCCGTCACGCCCATCGGTGTTGAAGATCAGGGCGACGGTATCGTTAACATTTTAGTCTATGATAACAACTACCCCAACGAAAGCCGCCCCCTCATCGTCGACACCAA
>JAGRBY010000515.1 GCA_020433835.1 Anaerolineae bacterium
TCGAGTCCACCGGGCGAACCGAAAGAGCGTACGATATTTTCTCGTTACTTTTGCGAGAGCGTATTATCTTTTTAGGCACCCCTATTAATGATCAAATTGCCAACTTAATTGTAGCCCAGCTGCTTTATCTGAACCGAGAAGACCCCGAACGCGAGATTCAAATGTACATTAATTCGCCGGGTGGGGTTATCTACGCCGGGTTAGCCATTTATGACACCATGCAACAAATCCAGGCTCCCATTCATACATTTGCTGTAGGGGTTACGGCTAGCATGGGAACGGTTTTATTGGCTACCGGAGCTGCCGGACACCGTTACGCGCTGCCTCATGCTACCATCCATATGCATCAAGCCGGTGGTGGAGCGCAAGGTTATACGACCGATGTTGAAATTCAGTACCGTGAGATGAAACGGCAGCAAGACCTACTGTTCGGCATTTTAAGCCGCCATACCGGCCAAACTATCGATCAGATTGCCGATGATTTTGAGCGCGATCGCTGGATGGATGCTCCAACGGCTAAAGAGTATGGCCTCGTCGATGATATTTTGGGTGAGGTTCATACCGCTGACACTTCTTCTTTGAAGTAAGCAGCGGTTTTGGACACGATGATTTAATTGATTAAATCATAAATGTGTCAGGATTTAGGGATCTTTTGCAGGAATTGTGGGTGAATAGTTGTTATTTTAGGGTTTGCAATGTAATTAGTAGTATGTTTTAGCCCTAATAATAGGAATTGTAACTTAAATCGCCCACAATTCCTGACTATGTAAGTTGAAATACAACGCTATCGATTTTCTACGCAGATATAAAGTAGTTTTTTTACTATGTCTTAGGTAAAGACGCTTTTTTATTGCCTTACGAATAGGAGTAAGGCGTATCCTGGGTAGAAATCGAATTGTGTGTAAATCCAATTATAAAATGAGAAAGTCTAGATGGCTAGCAGATTTCGATCCAACATTCAAGTGTGCTCATTTTGTAAGCGGTCACAGGAAGAGGTTAACCGGTTAATTGCCGGCCCCGATCAGGTGTTTATTTGTGACGAGTGTGTTGATCTCTGTCGCGATATTTTGGAAGAAGATACCTCTACCTCAAGTGCCACAGAATTTAAATCGAGTCGGATTCCTTCTCCTAAAGAGATTTACGAACAACTTAATGAATGGGTTGTAGGTCAAGATCATGCTAAAAAAGTTCTTTCTGTAGCGGTCTATAACCACTATAAAAGAATTAATCGGCGTGTTGGTGGGGGAAGGGTCGGCGAAGTTGAGCTGCAAAAGAGCAATATTTTGCTGATTGGCCCAACCGGCTGTGGTAAAACGCTTTTAGCCCAAACATTGGCCCGTATTTTAGACGTTCCTTTCTGCATCGCCGATGCCACGACCTTAACCGAAGCCGGCTATGTGGGCGAGGATGTCGAAAATATTATTCTACGGCTGATCCAAGCTGCGGATTATGATATTGAGCGGGCCGAACAAGGCATCGTTTATATCGATGAAATTGATAAGGTTGCTCGCAAATCAGGCGACAATCCTTCGATAACACGCGATGTGTCGGGCGAAGGTGTGCAGCAGGCCCTCTTGAAAATTATCGAGGGTATGCAAGCCAATGTCCCGCCGCAAGGCGGACGTAAACATCCGCACCAAGATTTTATCCAAATCAATACAAAAAATGTACTCTTTATTTGTGGCGGTGCGTTTGATAATTTGGACAAGGTCATTGAAGAGCGATTAGGTGTAAAAGGCAAGCTAGGGTTTAGCCCTGGTTGGAGTAAAGGCCTCGGAGCTAGATCACGTAGTCTATTTGGGGCCTCTAAACCACCGGTAAGTCATCTTCAAGAAGTTACTACTCCGTCACATCCTCCCCAAGAGGATCTTGATATTTCTAAAGAAGAGGCCATGATTGCCCATACATCAGATATTCTGGCCCAGATCATGCCCGATGATTTATTGAGTTATGGCTTAATTCCGGAATTTATTGGCCGGCTACCGGTTATGGTTACAGTTGACCCCTTGGGACACGCCGCTCTGATGAATATCCTTACCGAGCCGCGTAATGCCATTGTTAAGCAGTACCAACACCTTTTTGCTCTCGATGGTGTAGAATTGGTATTTACGCAGGATGCGTTTTTTATAGCCGCAGCTCTGGCTTTAAAGCATAAAACTGGCGCCCGTGGTCTTCGTTCCATTATCGAAGAAGCACTGTTAGATATTATGTACGAGATTCCTTCTAATAAAGAAATTAGTAAATGTATTATTAACGCAGATGTTATTCGTGGGATTGCCGGGCCTGAATTATACGATGAAAGCGGTCGTCCAGTGGGGTTAGATCTGCATAAAGCAGCATAATTTTACATCATTATCCCTATTTTGTAGCATATTTAAAAAGCCAGGCAACGCCTGGCTTTTTAGTCCTTTAAACTTTTACGAAGAAATTGCTTTAAGTGGAATAAAAACACCTTTTTTATTCTGTTTTATACGTATTTTTGGGGTGATTACAAGAAAAAGACTTACTATTTTTTTGTATAAACCCTTTTTATTTTGATATGTAAAGCAACTATATATTCAATGGGAGGAGCTTGAAAATGAAGTTTGTAACATTTATCAATGGTGATAATAAACATCAGTTGGCATACATAGACAATAACAGCGTTTTTCCTCTGGATTTCGATGGAGATATGCTCGAGCTAATTCAGTCCGATGCGCAAACTGTACAGGCTCAAGTTGAGCAAGCTAAACAACAGGTGGCTTTGTCGCTGGAGCAAATACAGTTGCTTGCTCCAATTCTTGCTCCCTCAAAAATTGTGGCTATCGGTAAAAATTACGCCGAACATGCCAAAGAGACAAAAAGCGAAATTCCCGAAGAACCCATTGTCTTTGCCAAGTTTTCCACAACAATTATCGGCCCTTACGCCGAAATACAATGGAACGAAAATCTAACCAATAAGGTTGATTTTGAAGCGGAATTAGCTGTTATTATGGGTCGCAAGACTCGCCAGGTCTCTGAAGAAGACGCGCTGAATTATGTTTTTGGCTATACCTGCGCTAATGATGTCAGCGCTCGAGATTTGCAGTACAGAGGAAAACAGTGGATACGTGGCAAATCGCTTGATACCTTTTGCCCGCTCGGTCCATGGATTGTCACGGCGGACGAGGTTCCAGATCCACAAAATCTGGGCATTCGTTGCCAGGTGAATGATAAAATGATGCAAGAAAGCAACACCGGCAACATGATCTTTAGCGTCGCTTACCTCATTTCTTTTTTGTCGGCTCACTTCACATTACTGCCCGGCGATATAATTTTAACCGGTACGCCCGAAGGAGTTGGCAATGCTCGCGTTCCGCCCGAATTATTGGGCGATGGTGACGTGGTTACCGTCGAGATCGATACGGTTGGGAAACTCGTTAATCGCTGTCGGGTAACCCCGGCTTAATTTAGGTCATTCCTCCCATTGACGGTTTAGCCGGACGCGAAGTATACTTTTTATCGTAATGTAATGTTTGCTGGAAGACGACCTTTAAGCTGTGTCTGTCCAGGTTCATCGTCGCTGCATAAATTTGAACCTTAACAACCAAGATCAGTAGGTTTTTGACCGTATCGAGCAATTTTCAAACGATACGGCATCTACGGAAATATGTAATATAGCAAAGGAGTTCCTCTTGTTTTCTCATCCTGAAAAGCGTCTTTATGCCTTGCTCAAATACCTACTGATTTTGGTTGCTGTTGTTTTTGCCTCATCGTTGTCAATGGTAGTTTTGTGGATCTCATCGGCCGCGACTGCTACCGGTGATACCCCTTCGGCTGCTATTTCATTAACCAACCACGTCAATACCGGTGTTTTAGCGCCAAACCAACATCGCTGGTTTAGAATTATTCCCCCAGATTTCGACGCATTAACAAATTTTGAACAAAACCTTCTACTTGTTACGAATCCGGCTATCACAAGTCCGGAAATCACCTTACAAGTTTTTGAACAAGCGCAGTTATCACAGCTGGGACAAGATACTTTGCCGTCATCACCCTATGGAGCAGGGCAGTGGACTGATAGTATAGGCACCCAACCCGCCGGCGTTCTGTGGATGGGTGCTATTGACAGCAGCCAAACTTATTATGTGCGTATCGCTAATACGAGTACTAACTCTATTGATTATTGGCTTTTGACCCGACAGCCACAGGCAAACGACTCGGAGCAATTGCAATCTAACGGAGATAATTCCATACTCAGTTTGAATCCGGAAGCCGGGCGTGAACCCCATCTCGCGCTCGATTTGCCTGCCGGTCGAAATCATGGCCGTCTTGCAGCAGGTACAGCCCGCTGGTATAAATTTACGCAAAACGATCCGAGCCAGTGGAGCCATTTCCAAGATTTGAGCTTTACCCTTTTTTATACTCCCAGCGATGGCAATCGCGCGAATGTCAATTTTCAGCTCTATACCGCTCGCGAAGTGGAAGCCTGGCAGCGCGGTGCTAGCCGACTAAATAACTTTGGTGCCGGGATGCTGATTTCACGCGACAGTGATCCAAATACCGGCGAACGGCTTTGGCGGGGCAATATTCTTCGTGATGAAACCTATTATATGGTCATTGAGAACGGATTAGATGTGGAGATTGATTACTGGCTGTACGATCAAGATATCATCCATCCTCTGCTGGGTGAGGATGGCATTGCGCTCAACTAGAGACGCTCTTAGCTTTTATTTCCCAAATCAAAAAAACTGAAATAAATCAGCTTTAAGGAAGGTGTTAGCTATCAGTTATCAGCAATCAGCTTTATGAGAAAAATGGTTGAGCTATTATGGGTAACTACGCTGTAACCCCAAGCCTGGTGAAACAAAAATAAAGCTGATTGCTGCTTGCTAAACGCTCACCGTGTTATACCGTTGTGATGGTTTATGGGGATTGAGAGCTAGCGCACGCTAAAGTTTGAATAGCCTCTAACTGGTTCATCGTAGCGATAGAGTACGCTTCTAATTTGGCTGCTATGGGGTTCTTCCTGGCACCAGTGAAGCATTTGCTCTACTTTGCTCTCATCACCTTGGGCTTCTATTTCAACCCGCCCATCGGTAAGATGGCGAACAAACCCAACCAGCCCCAACTGCTGGGCGCGTTGTTGCGTTTGAAGCCTAAAATTCTTTCCTTGCAAGCGCCCCTCAATGAGAATGCGCGCTCTTACTTGACTCATGATTTTCACGTTCGCTCCTTAAGAGAAGTAATATCGCCATATTTCATCTCCCCAAACCAGCATAATCCAGCCGGTGATTGTAAGAAATGGGCCGTAAGGGATAAATGTTTTCATGGTTACGCGCCCTGAAACCAGCAACAGAAACGCAACTAACCCACCCA